>JAJYZK010000142.1 GCA_021799945.1 Acidobacteriota bacterium | reverse complement strand
GGAGCGCGATTTTTGAGCGCGAGCAACAGCCCCAGCAGGCCGGAGAGGCTGAGGAAGAAATAGCTCAGCTCCCGTCCGCCCTCGATCAGCGGCCGGTTGTCCACGGGGTGCGGGACGCTGACCCAGAAAAAATAGACGCGCTTGAGGGAGAGCCGGGCAAAGCGCCAGGGATGCGCGTAAATATAGGCCTTGGCCTCTTCGCCGCGATCGCGGCAGTAGGCGATTTCGCCCAGGCGGGCATACAACATGAGCCTCCGGTCCTGCGGCACGGGCTCCATGGTGGCGCCGAGCGTGATGCCGTTGGAGCCGGGTTTGTTCCAGGCCCACATCTCCGCGCCCAGGTTGCTGCGCAGGGGGACAAAGGCATGCAGGACCTTCCAGTTGCGCCACGTCCAGGGGGCCAGGCAGGCCAGAAACAGCAGAGCCGCGAGCGCGGCCTGACCCGCGGCGCGAGGCTTGTGGGCCGCCCCGGCCAGGATCCAGAGGCCGCAGGCGGGAAGAAAAAGCAGCAACGAGGGATTCGCCAGGGCAATCAGCGCCCAGCACAGTCCAAGCGTCAGCCACGCCGAGGTGGACTGCGGTCCGGCCGCGCGCCCGGCGCCTTCTCCGATCCTGCGCATGCGCAGGGCGGCGGCCAGCGCCCAGGAAAAAAGCATCGCGGTGAGAGCTGTCTCCCAAACCCAGCGGACGGCGAATTGCATCGCCGCCGGGTAGAGCGCCCAGAGCCATCCCGACCAGAGCGCGTTTTTGCGGCCAAAACATCGCAGCGCGATCTCATAGATCGCCAGCGCGGTGATGGCTGAAAACAGGGAGTTGAGGGCCAGGATCGCCCAGGCCGAGGCTGCGCTGTAGACGCCGAAGATCCGGAATACGGCGGCCAGAAGGAACGGGAAGAGCGGAGGAACCCAGGCCGTCGGCCCGGTATGCCCGGCGAAGGGGTCCGCATAACCGCCTCCTTCCGCCAGCGAACGCGCGATGCGGCCCATTTCCCAGCCGAAGTGGAAGTGATCTTCCAAAGCGTTGAAGCGGTAGGTATGGGCCAGCGTCATGTAGGCGACGCGAACCAGCAGGGCCGTCCAGAACAACGCCCACGGGGCGGAGAATCCGAAGGGACGGGCGCCGGCGTAGAGGCCGGGCGCGCCGGCCTGCTCGCCGGCCGGGTCCCCGGTTCGGTGCGGAATGGCGGAGGCCGTCGACATAAAGGATGGGGAGGGCTGCGGCCTGGAGCGGCTCCAGTGTAACAAGGCGTCACCGGCCGACGCGGGAGGCGCGCATCCCGTCGGCGGATTGAAAGAGATAGACGGCGAGGATGGCCATCAGCGGCTCCAGGGGATTGCGAAAGCGAGCCTCCACGGTGACGAAGTAATAGGTCAGCGGGCAGAGCGCGAAGGCGGCGGCCATCAGCCAGGCCCCGGGCGCGCGGCGGCGGAGGGCGAGCACGGCCCCGAGGATTCCGGCCAGACTGGCGAAGCAGTAGGTCGCCTGCCGCAAAAAGTCCGCGAGGTACGCCCTGGTCTGCGGGTGGGGCACGCTGGCCCAGAAAAAGTAGAAGCGTTTGAGAGAGAGCCCGGCGAAGCGTCCCGGATCGGCCGCAATGGCGGCCTCGGCCAGCCTTCCGCGGCTGCGCACATAGGCGAGCTCTCCCATCTTCGCGTACAGGATGTGCTGGGGATCGTCTTCCGGCAAGCCGATCAGCGCTCCAAAGCGAAAGCCCATGGCGCCGGGGCCGTTGCCGGCATACAACTCGGCTCCGAAGTTGCTGCGCAGGGGGACGAAGGCGTGAAAGCGCCGCCAGTTCCGCCACGTCCAGGGCGCAATGCAGGCGAAGAACAGCAAAGCGGCCAGCGCGGCGCGGCCGGCGGACTTCGCTCGATTCCGGAATAGATTTCGTTCTCCGGCCAGAATCCAAACTCCGCAAAAAGGAAGGAAAAGCAGCAAGGTGGGGTTCAGCAGCGCGATGGCTCCCCAAAGGCCGCCGAAGAGAAGCCAACGGCTCAGCAGGCCGGTCTCCGGCTCGCCGCGCTCTCCGGCGCCGCGCAGGCGCAGGGCCAAATCCACCGAGGCGGTGAAGAGAAAGGTGGAGATGGCGGTCTCCCAGACCCAGCGGACGGCGAACTGCATCGCTGGCGGGTATAGGGCCCAGAGCCAAGCCGCCCAGCGCGCGGTCCGGCTTCCGAAACAGCGATCCGCGATCGAATAGATGGGCCAGGCTGTGGCCGCGGAAAATAGGCTGTTGACGGCCAGCAGCGTCCAGGCGGAGAGCGGGCTATAGACGCCGCAGAGTTTGAATGCCACGGCGATCAGCAGGGGATAGAGCGGAGCGATCCAGGCCGTCGGTCCGGTGTGTCCACCGAAGGGATTGGCGTAGCCCTCGCCCTCCACCAGCGAGCGGGCGATGCGGGCCATTTCATAGCCGAACTTGAAGTGATCCTGCACCGCGCTGAAGCGGTACGCATGCCCGGCGGTTACGTAAACCAGGCGCAGCAGCAGACCCGCGCAAAAGGCGGCCCGGGGAGTGCGCAGGGCGGGGTGGCGCAGGAACAACGGCCGCCAGCCGGCGGAAATTCGAGGCGATGCGGACATGGGTCGCGCCCTGACGCGAATCTTCACTATAAGAAATCGGAGCGGCTCGGGCCAGCATCGCGTCGTGGGAAGGGATCGCGGCGCGCGGTCTGGCCCCGCGGCATTCCGGATCGGCTTGCGCTTCCGGCAAAAAGGCCATCCCCGAAGGGATGGCCTTTTTGCTGCTACGGAGGCTGGGGCTTAGTACATGTCGCCCATGCCGCCGCCGTGGCCGCCCGCGGGAGCGGCGGGCTTGGGTTCGGGGATATCGCTGACCATGGCCTCGGTGGTCAGCATGAGGCCGGCGATGGAGGCCGCGTTCTGCAGCGCCGTGCGGGTGACCTTGGTGGGGTCGATGACGCCGGCCGCGACCAGATCCTCGTACTTGTTGGTGCCGGCGTTGTAGCCAAAGTGCGAGTTGGAGTTTTCCGAGATCTTACCCACCACCACCGCGCCTTCCTCGCCGGCGTTGCCGACAATCTGGCGCAGCGGCTCCTCGAGAGCGCGGCGCACGATCTGCGCGCCGATCTTCTCGTCGCCTTCCAGCTTGGCGATCAGGTGCTCGACATCCTTGGCGGAGCGAAGCAGGGCCACGCCGCCGCCGGGAACGATGCCTTCCTCGACCGCCGCGCGGGTGGCGTGCATGGCGTCTTCCACGCGGGCCTTCTTCTCCTTCATCTCCGTCTCGGTGGCTGCGCCGACCTTGATGACGGCCACGCCGCCCACCAGCTTGGCCAGCCGCTCCTGCAACTTCTCGCGGTCGTAGTCGGAGGTGGTCTTGTCGATCTGGCTGCGAATCTCCTTCACCCGGCCTTCAATGGCCTTGGAGTCGCCGCGGCCTTCGACGATGGTGGTGTTGTCCTTGTCGATGGTCACCCGCTTGGCGCGGCCCAGATCCTCGATCTTCACATTTTCGAGCTTGATGCCGAGATCCTCGGTGATGGCCTTGCCGCCCGTGAGCTTGGCAATGTCCTCCAGCATGGCCTTGCGGCGGTCGCCGAAGCCGGGGGCCTTGACCGCGGCCACATTCAGAGTGCCGCGCAGCTTGTTGACCACCAGGGTGGCCAGCGCCTCGCCGTCCACATCCTCGGCGACAATCACCAGCGGCTTGCTGTTGCGCGCCACCTGTTCCAGGAGAGGCAGCAGATCCTTCATGGAGCTGATTTTCTTTTCGTGGATCAGGATGTAGGGCTCCTCGAGCGAGGCCTCCATGCGGTCCGGATCGGTGACGAAATAGGGGCTCAGATAGCCGCGGTCGAACTGCATGCCTTCGACTACCTCAAGCTGAGTCTCCAGGGTCTTGGACTCTTCCACCGTGATCACGCCGTCTTTGCCGACCTTCTTCATGGCCTCCGCGATGATGCTGCCGATGGTGGGGTCGCTGTTGGCGGAGATGGCCCCGACCTGGGCGATCATCTCGCCGGTGACCGGCTTGGAGAACTTGGCCAGCGCTCCGCCGTGCACCTCGCCGTGCTCGTCGCGCTTGCCCACCACCGCTTCGACCGCCTTGTCGATGCCGCGCTTGAGGGCCATCGGGTTGGCTCCGGCGGCTACGGTTTTCACGCCTTCGCGATAGATGGCCTGGGCCAGAACGGTCGCCGTGGTGGTGCCGTCCCCGGCCACGTCGGAGGTCTTGGATGCCACTTCACGCACCATCTGGGCGCCCATGTTCTCGAGCGAATCCTTCAACTCGATTTCCTTGGCCACCGTCACCCCATCCTTGGTGATGGTGGGCGAGCCGAACTTCTTCTCAATGACCACATTGCGACCCTTCGGACCCAGAGTCACCTTCACCGCGTCGGCGAGGGTATTCACGCCGCGCAGAATCGCCTGGCGGGAGTCTTCTCCGTGCAGAATTTGCTTTGCCATTTTGACAATCTCCTTACAAAGTGTTCCGGCGCTGGCCGGAAGGTAGCGTTTCGGATGCGCGCAGCCGGAATCCACTTGTTGGCCGGCAGGCCGGATGGATCGCGGCGATCGCCGTCTGGTTCCTGGCGGGGGCGACGGAATTGCGCAAACAGCTCCCGCCGCTTGGGCTTAGTGCTTCTTCAGGATGCCGAGAACCTCTTCCTCTCGCATGATCAGGAAGTCTTCCCCGTCAATCTTGATCTCCGTGCCGGAGTACTTGCCGAAAAGGATGCGGTCGCCGGACTTCACGTCCAGAGGAAACACCTTGCCTTCATCGTTCGACTTTCCTTTTCCGACTGAGATGACTTCCCCTTCCTGTGGCTTCTCTTTGGCCGAGTCGGGAATGATGATGCCGCCCCGGATGGATTCCACTTCCTCTACGCGGCGGACCAGGATGCGGTCGTGGAGGGGGGTGAAGCTGGTTGCTACGGATGCTGTCGCAGTGGGCATTGCGTTACTTCTCCTTCACGCGGGGGGTTGCCCCGCGGTAATCGATAATCAACCTAGGACGTGAGTTTCCGACGATACCGCTGACCGTTCGGGATTGAGGGCTACGCGCCGCAATTAGCAGTGCAGCTCTTCAACTGCTAAAGATAGTGAGCGGCCCCCATTTTTGTCAAGCCCCTCGGAGGATAAATCTAAGCATTTGTCGCTCATATATTGCTACATGGTTACAGGCAACCCGGCCCTCTGATACCTCCCCAGGGCTCGGGAATCGTCCTCGGCGCTCTATTCAGCGAACCGGCGGCTGATCTATACTTCGCGGTATGCGCGGCATAACCCAGAACCGTTGTTTGGGGCTCGTCCTGGTTGTGGCCCTGCTAGGCCTCAACCCTGCGGCGCGCGGAGACAATCACCGTAGCCGGAAATACACCCCGCCGCCTCCCACTTCGGACATTCATATCACCGTCCTTCGGGGCACCAACGGCAAGCCGGTTCCGGACGCGGCGGTGATCCTTCACCCCATCCGGGATGGCAAGGATGAGGGGGCGCTGGAGCTGAAGAGCGATCTGAACGGCAAGGCGGCCATCAACGTAATTCCCGTGGGGGACACGGTGCGACTGCAGATTATCGCCTCCGGCTGGCAGACCTACGGCGAGGATTACCAGATCGACGCGGACAAGAAGGATATCGTGGTCAAGCTGAAGCGGCCTGTGCCGCAGCACTCCCTTTACACGGCGAATGGAGTGACCGACCAGAACAACCGCACCCCGCAGGGCAAAACCACCAACGCCAAGCCTTCCGGCCAGACGCCGATCCCGCAGTAGGGGCCGGTTCGCGGCGGAGTCCGCCCATCCCACAATTCGGATCCAGCCATGCCGATCCCGCGATGAAGATGCTTGAAGGGCGGAGCGTGCTCGTGACCGGCGCGGCCCGCCGAATCGGCCGGAGCCTGGCGCTGGCTCTCGCCCGGGCGGGCGCGAATATAGCGATCACCTACCGGGCATCTTCGGAGGAGGCTGGCCGGACCGCGGCCGAGATCGAGAGCCTCGGCGTGCGCGCCTTCGCCATCTTCTGCGATGTGCGCGAGCCGGAGAGCGTGCGCGCGGCGGTCACCCAGGCTGCGGAAAGGCTGGGCCGCCTGGACCTTCTGGTGAACAACGCGGGCGTGTATGAAACGGCGGCGCTGGAGTCGATCAGCCCGGATCAGTGGGACCGCATGTTTGAAACCAACACCCGCGGCCCGTTGCTGACGGCGCAGTCGGCTCTGCCGTATTTGCGCGCGGCGCGGGGCCGCATCGTCAACATCGGCTCGCTTGGCGGCATGCATCCCTGGGCGACGCATGGGCATTATTGCGCCTCGAAGGCCGCGCTGCACATGCTTACCCGGACGATGGCCAAGGGATTTGCGCCGGAGGTCAGCGTGAATTGTGTCGCTCCCGGGATGATCGTAATCGGGGAAGAAGTGGACCCCGAGTATGAGCATTTCTCCGCCAGGACGCCGATGGGACGCAATGGGAGGCCGGAGGATGTGGCTGCGGCGGTGCTGTTCTTTGCAACGGCGCCGCGCTTCATCACCGGGCAGATTCTAAGCGTGGACGGCGGTCTCGGGCTGTAAAGCGCGCAGAGGGCCCGGGCGCCGCAGCCGCGTCACCTGCCGAACATGCGATGAATCAGCCCCGAGCCATTCCTCGACTGTTCCCGGCCCAGGCCTTCCGCCTCGGGTTGAGCGGGCAGGGGCTCTCCGTAGAATGCTGCGCGAGGATTCTCCACGCAGAGCCGCTCCGCCGTCTCCCTGCCGTATTCGGCGGCGACGAGGTTGTACGCTTCGCGCAGCTTGGGCGGCCGGGAGCTGAGGTCGTGGGCGTCGGTGGCGACAAAGTGCACCCAGTTTCTGCGCAACAGAGCGTGAGCCACCTTCTGCGCCTGCTTGCCGAAGCGCCCGGTCAGCGAGGCTGCCGTGATCTGCACGTAGCAGCCCGCGCGAAGCCACTCGGTCATGCGCTCCGGATGGCGGGCCAGCAAAGGATTCCGTTCCGGGTGCGTGATGATGGAAGTAAGTCCGGCCAGGTTCAGACGGAAGAAGATTTCGTCCATCTTATTCGGGATGCTTTGCTCCGGAAACTCCACCAGCAGATAGCCTTTTCCGTTGATCGAGTATTTGGCCGGATTGGCGATGGCGTCTTCGATATTGTCGTACATCAGGTGGAAGTCGCAGCCCGGGGCCAGGGTGACGCGGTCGCCGAGCCGCTGCGCGACCACGGCCATGCGCTCGGCATTGGCCGCCGGATCGAAGTGAAAGCGATCGTTGGCGTGGGGCGTGCAGACGATGTGAGTGACGCCATTCTGCAGCGACATCTCGGCCATGGCTATGGAGATTTCCAGATCGGCGGGGCCGTCATCCAGACCAGGGAGAAGATGATGATGAATGTCGATCATGGAGCCTCGCGCCCTACGCGGTCAGTGCCTCGGCCATCGCCTCGAAAAGCAGAAAGCCGTCGGACGAGCCCAACAGGGTTTCGCAGGACCGGTCGGGGTGGGGCATCATTCCCAGCACATTGTGACCTTCGCTGAGCACTCCGGCAATATTACCGAGGGATCCATTCGGGTTCGCATGCGGGGTTACCGATCCCTCCACGGTTGAGTACCGGAATGCG
>JAJYZK010000141.1:6846-7604 GCA_021799945.1 Acidobacteriota bacterium | reverse complement strand
CCGCGTCGTCTTTATCCACGCCGGCCAAGCGGAACTCCAGCAGAGTGCGCCGCAGGTAGTGGCGCGTGGCCGGATCCATGGTTGCGGCGGCGCCGGCGGAATTGTGTGCGGCATTGCCGAGGGCGGCGCCGGCATTCAGTTGCCGGAGAGCATCGTAGACGCCGCGGTTCAGGGACAACGCGGACTGAGCGGCCGCCGTCTTCGTCATCATCCTGGTTGCGCGATCGCGGAAGGTCACATCCGGATGCACCTGCTGCATCAGGCCGGCCAGATACGACGCGGCGTCGATTTCCTCCACCGCTTCGTCGTAAGGCGCCAGAGTGTTGGCGATGGTTTTTTGCGAGGGTCCGGCCAGCAGGCGGTCGATAGCCCTCTGGGCGGCGGCCAGCCGGGCCTCCTCCAACTTTTCAAAGGCCGCGGCATCCGGTTGCGCGGCCCAGACCGGAGGCTGGAGCGCTGCGCCGGACGCAGCATACACGGGCGCGACCGCGATGGTGGACACCGCCGCAAACGCTAGAAGTTGATGCCTTCGCAAGAATCTCCCGCCTTTTTCCGGATTGCCCGAACGGCCCGCTGTAAGGGCTTCAGGGAACGGGTCCGGGGAAGCTCGGCGATGCGCGGGCGCATACACAGCGCGCCAGCCCCTGTGCCCCCGCAATGCGGCGTGACGCAAATCAGTTTCAGCCTCTGGCTGCGCCCGGAGCCTTTCCGTCATTTCGCCCTTGCTGTGAGTCTCCCGCAATCCAGGCGCCTCGGCA
>JAJYZK010000141.1:0-6836 GCA_021799945.1 Acidobacteriota bacterium | reverse complement strand
ACAGCAGGCGCAGGCTGGGCCGCTCTGCGTCGGCCCGCGCACGGAGCAGTTTTCCCGGATTCGCAATTTCCAGATCCGCAGATTCCCGGCTCGCAACTGTACGAACCTTGCGATGCGCTTCCGTCCGGGCCGGAGGCCGTGCGCGAGTTGCGATCGGGCCGCGCATTACCGCGAAACTCCCGGGGCGGCCCGCCCGTCATAAGAACGTAGCCCAATCGATGGGCATCCATCCCTTGCCCGGCGCAGCTTGCCGGCGGCATCGGAGGTGTCCGCCGGCAGGCGCGCTTTCGCAATTTTGCATTTCCGAAAACTCATTTATGGAACCTTGTTGGATACAAGCACAAAAACGATGAAATCTCTATACTTTTTTCTTTTCGTCGCTGCCTTGGTTGGTCTTATCTTCGCGCCGCAGGCGGCTCTGGGACAGGGCGCCGGCGGGTCCAGCGGCCTGCGCGGTCAGGTCATGGATCCGAGCGGAGCCGTGATTCCTCAGGCCCAGATTTCCATCACCTCGTCCAGGGGCAAATCCTCCACGGTCACGGCGGACGATTCCGGCGCATATCAAATCCGCGGGCTCGCCCCCGGGTCGTACACAGTATCGGCTGCGAGCGCCGGTTTCGCCACCTATACCGCAACCGTGACTCTGACTGCGGGCCAGATCAAGTCTCTGAATCTCCCCTTGCAAATCGAAGTGGAGCAGCAGCAGGTGCAGGTGAACGCCGAAGCCCCTACCGTAGGCACCAGCGCCGATGCGAACGCCAATTCGATCGTGATCACCGGCAAAGATCTGGATGCGCTCTCCGACGATCCGGATGAGCTGGAAAGCGAACTGCAGGCCCTGGCCGGACCGGCGGCGGGACCCAACGGAGGCGAAATTTACATCGACGGTTTCACCGGCGGCCAGATCCCTCCCAAATCCTCCATCCGCGAGATCCGCGTAAATCAGAATCCCTTCTCCGCGGAGTTCGACCGCCTCGGGTATGGCCGCATTGAGATCTTCACCAAGCCCGGCACGGATAAACTGCACGGGCAGATTGAAGCTCGCGGCAACGATTCGCCCTTCAACGCCCAAAACCCGATCCTGCAAGTGCATGAACCGCCCTATTACTCTTACAACATCATGGGCGGCGTGGGCGGCCCGCTCTCCAAAAACGCCTCATTCTTCGTCAGCGAATTCGCGCGCGATAATCAGAATGTGAGCGTCGTGGACGCGGTCGATCCAACGAGCATCACCGCGCTCAATACGGCGGGGACACTGACCAACGAACCCTATCCGAATCCCAGCTCGCGCATCGACGTCAGCCCGCGTATCGATCTGCAACTGGGCGCCTCGAACACCCTGACGGTGCGCTACGACTTCTTCCGCGCGGTCACCACAAATGGCGGCGTCGGCCAATCGGCTCTTCCGTCGCAGGCCACCAACAGCCTCAGCCTGGAGAACACGGTGCAGGCCAGCGACAGCTTGCTATTGAGCAAGAACCTGGTCGACGATATCCGCTTTCAATATCGGCGCTTCCACTTCCAGAATATTCCCGTGAACATTACGCCCACGGTTCTGGTGCAGGGCGCCTTTACCGATGGCGGCAATAACGGGGGCACGGTGCGCGATGACCAGAACATCTACGAGCTGCAGAACTATTTTTCCGGGGTGGAAGGAGCCCACTCGCTGAGTTTCGGCACGCGGCTGCGCGCCTATAGCGATGTGAACTACACCAACGGGGGAACCAACGGAGAATATATCTTCCAATCCCCTTCCGCGTACCTGAAAAAAGCCCCTCAGCTCTATCAGGTGACAAACGTGAAAGTTTACACGGCGCGCGCCATTCTTTTCGATGGGGCCCTATTCTACCAGGACGACTGGAAGGTGAACCCGCGCTTGACTTTCAGTTACGGACTTCGCTGGGAGACGCAGAATTGGATCAATGACAAGAGCGACTGGGCGCCCCGGCTGTCCTTTGCCTATGCGCTGGACGGCCATGGGCGCAATAAGCCGGCGAAAACGGTGCTGCGCGCGGGCTACGGCTGGTTCTATGAGCGCTGGAATGTTCCCAACAGCTTCGGATCGAACGCCGGCACTCCTTATGTGATCCAGGCCATTCACCAGAACGGGGTCAACCAGAAGGTCGCCACGGTCACGAATCCCACCTACCCGGTGACTTCAACCGCGACATTCTCCACCAGTACGGCGCCTACTTTGTACTCCGTCGATCCTCATTTTCACGCGGCCGTCGACATGCAGGGGGCCATCGGAGTCGATCGCCAGATCGCTAAGCGGATTACCGGCAACGTAACTTATATCTATGGACAGGGAGCGCACCAGTACCTGACCGATAACATCGGAGCTCCGGCCTTCGCGACCGCGGACCAGGACATTTATCCCAATGCGCCCCTGCCTGCCGCAACGGTCAATAACCTCCAATATCAGTCCGGCGGGGTGTACAAGCAGAGTGAACTCATTGCCTCCGGCCGGGCCGTCTACAGACGTATGAGTTTTTTCACCTTCTATATGTATAACCACGCATATGGCGACACAAATGGAGTCACTTCGGTCCCATCGGTCTCCCAGAAGCCCGGCCTCGACTATGGAAGATCGAGGTTCGACATCACGAACCGCTTCGTGATTCTCGGCAATTTCATGGCCCCGTACGCCATTTCCATCACTCCCTTTCTCGGGTTCAACTCGGGCACGCCGTACAACATCACCATCGGAAGCGATCTGACCAGCAACAATCAGTTCAACGCCCGGCCCACCGAAGCCGCAAGCTGCAGCGAATCCGGAGTGGTGCAGACCCGGCTCTTCGGA
The DNA here is from genome assembly GCA_021799945.1 of Acidobacteriota bacterium. Taxonomy (GTDB): domain Bacteria; phylum Acidobacteriota; class Terriglobia; order Terriglobales; family Acidobacteriaceae; genus PALSA-350. Next base: position 4,033 of record JAJYZK010000141.1, on the reverse strand, counting down.
TGCCTGGATACGACGCCTTTCGGCCGCAATGAAAAGATCATCCCCCATGGCCTCGGCACCGGGCCCACCAACTTCAACGTCAACATGCGCGTCAGCAAGGTCATCGGCCTGGGCCGGAAAGTGGGCGGACCCAGGATGGGCGGCGGTCCGCGCGGTCCGCGCGGCGGCGGCATCGGGCCCGGGGGCTTGAGCGGAAACCGGGGCGGTCCGGGTCCATTGGATCAGGGTGTGGCCCGCCGCTACAGCCTGACTTTGTCCGCCTACGGAGCCAACATCCTGAATCACGAAAACCTGGCCCCGGAAAACGGCACTCTGACCTCGCCCCTGTTCGGTCAGTCGCAGGCTCTGGCCGGAGGGTTCTTCGGTCCGCCGACGGCCGGAAACCGCAGCATTTTCTTTCAGTCGGTCTTCAACTTTTAGTAGATGGCCGGCACACCCCCTCCGGCCGCGGCTGCTTCACTTGAAGAGCTCCGCCTGTAGATCGTCGGCCTCCCGGAAGTTGGTCAGACCCACCCCGACCAGGCGGAAGCGCTGCGCCGGCCCCAGCGAGACCCGCTCCCGGAGCCGACAGGCGATCGCCGCCAGCTCTTCTCGGGACGAGGGAGGGGAAGCCGGAGTAAGGCTGCGGGTAAGCACCTGAAATTCGCTGGTTTTCAGCTTGAGCACGACCGTGCGGGCCTGGCGTCCTTCCTTACAGTAGGCGTTCCAGACTTTCTCCGCGAGACGACCGATCCGATCCCCGGTCTCCGAGAGCCCAACATCCCGCTCCAGAGTATCCTCCGCCGAGATGGATTTCGTCGCTCTGCCGGTGAGCACGTCCCTGTTGTCGATGCCCCGGGCATACCGGTAGAGGGTGGCGCCATAGCGCCCGAATTGCGCATCCAGAAGGGACAACTCCAGGCGCTGCAGGTCGCCGGCCGTCACGACGCCCATCTGCCGCAAACGCTCTCCCGTCACCTTGCCCACCCCAGGGATGCGGGCAACGGGAAGGGGAGGCAGAAACCGTGAGAGATCGCCGGGCCGGATCACAAACAGCCCATCCGGCTTGCGCCAGTCGGAGGCGATTTTGGCCAGAAACTTGTTCGGCGCGACGCCGGCGGAGGCCGTGAGATGAAGCTCCTCCCGAATCCGCCGCCGGATCGCCTGGGCCACCTGGGTCGCGGTGGGCAGGCCGGTTCGATTGTGGGTGACGTCGAGGTAGGCCTCATCCAGCGAAAGGGGCTCGATCAGGTCGGTATGAAGCAGCAGGATTTCGCGCACGGCGCGGGAGACGGAGCGATAGCGCGGAAAGTCCGGAGGAACGAAAACAGCCTGCGGGCAAAGGCGCTCGGCGCGAACCGCGGGCATGGCCGAGCGAACGCCAAATCGCCGGGCCTCGTAGGAGGCCGCGCAGACCACCGATCGGGGGCCTCGCCAGGCGACGATGACCGGCCTTCCACGGAGCCGGGGATCGTCACGCTGTTCCACCGACGCGTAGAAGGCGTCCATGTCCACGTGAACGATTTTGCGCTGGTCCATGCTGGCAGCCATATTAGTCAGTATGGAGTGACCGGCAGATAACCGCCGTAGCTATCGGGGCCTGGGAAAGCTGGGACGAGGCGCCGACCGGAACTGCTGCTGCGGCCGGAAATCCATTCTCGGCTGCTGCGGCCGAAACTGTTGCTGCGGTTGCTGGGGGCGGAACTGCTGCTGCGGCGCGAAATGCTGCGGAGATTGCCGGTTCTGCATCGGTTGTGGCTGCCGGAATGAGCTGGGCCCTGCGGCGGCTCTTCCGTATTGCTGCTGATAGTTCCGGGCCGGGCCCGAGGTCGGGCCGGCCTGCATCCTTGGCTGCCCGTAGCGGGCGGTGGGAGCCTGGTAACGTCCTCCGGGAGATCCCATTCCCGGGGTCGGCATCGCCCGCTGCGCCTGCTGCGGCGCGAAGCGGCGCGCCGTCCCCTGCAACGATGCGCGGACGGCCTGCGCACGGGGAGCGCGAATATTCCGGTCAGCCGCCAAGGGACGCTGCGAGGCCAGGAGCGCCGGGCGACCATGATTGACCGAGGCGAATTGCGCCGGGTTGTTCGCCGCCAGCCGCTGCTGCTCCACCTGCTGGGACATTGCCGGCACGTGCGGGGCCCGGGCGGCGGCAATATCGGCCAGGGTTGGCCGCGCCTGCACTCCACCGGGACCGTTATAGCTCATGCGGTTGAAGCCGACATTGTTGCCGATCACGTTTCGCCGATAAATATTGGTGATGCGCGTGTTCTGGATGTTGTTCACCGTCGTGTTGTAGAAGAAATTGTCGTGGTTCCAGTACCCTCCCTGGTAGCCTTCCCCCGTGTAGCCGAAGCCGTAAGGAATGCCGCCATAGAATCCGATATAGGGGCCCCAGTAGCCGGGATGGAAGGCAAAGGACGCCCCGAACAGCGACCAATAGCCGGGAGTCCAGAGGGCGCCGAGAAATGGGGGCATCACCCAGGCGCCTGGCGTCCAGTAATAACCGTCCGGATCGTAGGCCCAGAATCCGGGCGTCCAAAGGTAGCCGTCTCCCGGGCAGGGCGGCTGTTCGTACTCGGGGAGTGGAGGCGGCGGCGCCGGCGCATAGGCGCCCGGAGGCGCCTGGTAGTCGTCGTTCCCGTAGTCGTCGTAGTCCTGGTCGTCGTAGGGCTGGTCCCCGTAGCCCTGGTCGTCGTAGCCCTGGTCCCCGTATCCCTGATCGTCGCCATCCGGACCATCGTCACCCGGATTGCCGTAGCCCTGATTCGGCCCGGCCGCGAGGTAGGGCGGCGGCCCGGCCGGCCCATATTCCGGGTTGACAGGGCCAGGGGCTGCATCCCCGCTTGCGCCGGGCGGAGCCGACTGGTTCGGCTGAGGTGGGTAGGCTTGAGGCGGGTAGGTCTGATCGGCGGGGCTATAGGACGGCTGCTCGCCCGGGGCCGGAGCATATTGATTGCCGTCCGGCATGGGAGCCACGTTGCCGGCGGCGGGATCGTTGACCGATTCCAGCACCGGCTGATTCTGCTGAGTCGGGCAGCCGCAGAGCAAGAGGATCGTCAACAGAGCAGCGGCGGCGGCGACTGGATCCCTGGCAACTTTCATCGAAGTCCTCTCACCGTCGATCCTGATGGAATCCTGGTTGATTTCCGGTTGGTTCCTGATTGAGATGCGCAGTTCACTATCCCGAGGCCGGAGAATTCCCGCAATCTCCGCTGCCGCGGCGCAGCCCGCAACGGGCAACGGATTGGGCGCCAGGGCGCGAGCGGGAATTTGGCGATCCGATTTGAAGATCCGGGGTTCGGAGCCGCCACGGCAGGTGACGCTTCTGCATATTCCCCGCCAGTCTCGGGGGCGCACCGCCTTCTCCCTCGTTTCGGTCAGTTCCTGGTGATGGTAAGGGGAGCGGTCAGGCGGAAGTCGACCACAGTCTCGGCAGGTATGACTACGTCCCTGTCCCCGGTGAAGGCCGCGCCGGCTGCGCCGCCGCCCGCCCCCAGGACCCCGCCGATCAGCGCGCCGCGGCCGCCGCCGGCCAAACCGCCGATGAGCGCGCCGGCCCCGCCGCCGCCGCCAATAAAGGCCGCGGACCGCCGTCCCCGGCCCTTGGCTTCCCGCTCATACTCGGTGGTCTGCGCCCGCACTCCGCCAATCTCCGTCACCTCGATGCCCAGCGCCCCCGATCCCTTGAATCTGCCCAGACCCTTGGCGGCCACGACCCTTCCGGCCAGGTGCGTTCGGCGGGGGAAGACCACCCTGCCGCCGGCCGTTTCCAGCGGAGCCGCCAGCACCCCCGAAAATCCATCTCCCACATTGTTCCCGCTCGCGCTGAGCCGCTCGGAGATGATGACCGTCACCCGGGCCCCGGCGGGAGCGGTTAACGATACCACCGGCGGCGGCCCCGACTGAGGACCGCCCATCATCGCCTGGCCACCGGTCATCGCCGGACCGCCCTGCATCGCAGGACCACCCTGCATGGCTGGGCCGCCCTGCATTCCTGGGCCACCTTGCATGGCTGGACCGCCTTCCATTCCTGGACCTGAGTAGGGCCCTCCAT
>JAJYZK010000140.1 GCA_021799945.1 Acidobacteriota bacterium | reverse complement strand
AAGGGCCAAAAGAACACCACCTTCGGCGCGCAACTGCAGAATGTGGCCGCACGGGTGAAGACCGGCGAATCGCTGAGCGTGGCCTTTGAGGCCCAGGGCGGCTTTCCCGTCATCTACACCACCACCCTGCTGGCCGGAGAACGGAGCGGACAGCTGGAAGACGTCCTGGGCCGCTATCTGGCCTTCCAGCGCATCTCCCTGACCTTTCGTAAAAAGCTGGTGGCCTCGCTCTATTATCCGGTGTTGCTGGTGGTGATGGTCTCCGCGCTTTTTGTCTTCCTGATCAGCTTTGTGGTGCCCCGATTCGCCACCCTCTACGATCAACTGGGAAGCAATCTGCCCGAGGCTACGACCATGCTGCTGGCCGTCGGCAACAACTTTCAGCACTACATTCTGTGGGTGCTGTCGGGCATCGCGCTTACCGCCTACGTTCTGGTCCGCTACAGCCGAAGCGCAGCGGGCGCGCTGCGCATCGACCGCATGCGCATCAATATGCCGGTCTTCGGCAATATCTGGCGGAAATATCAGGCGGCGCTGTTTGCCCGCACGCTCTCCACGCTGCTCAGCGGCGGCCTTCCCCTGGTGCCATCCCTGGAGACGGCGGCGCGCTCCATCGCCAGCCAGACCATGGGACACGCGGTGACCTCCTCGGTCGCCACGGTGCGGGAGGGCAAGAGTCTGGCGCAGAGCCTGGGCGGCACCAACGCCTTCCCGCCGCTGGCGATCGAAATGATCGATGTGGGCGAATCGACCGGCGCGCTGCCGCAGATGCTGAACTCGGTCGCCGAGTTTTTTGAAGAGGATGTGCAGACCGCGTTGACCGCCGCGCTTTCGCTGATCGAACCGGCGATTCTGATCTTCATGGGCAGCGTCGTGGTGATGATTCTGATTGCGCTCTATCTTCCCATCTTTTCTCTCGGTCAGGCCGGCAGCATGGGACCGCATTGAGGACCGCAGCGACGACCGCATAGGGGACCGCACAGGGGGCATTCGGATTGTGATCGGCGGAGCCGCCGGCATCCGGGATTGGAGTTTACATGGCTGACGCCACCGTACTGGTAACCACCGCCGTCTCCACCGTGGACGAGGTGAGCCGCGCCCAGGCCCTGGCCCTTCGCTACCGCTGCGAATTCGTGGACCTGAAGAACTTCCGGATTCAACACGAGCTCTTCCGCAGCGTCCCGGTGGATATGATGTTTCGCTATAACTTCGTCCCGCTGGAGCAGGTCGAGGACGGTTTGACCATCGCCGTCAGCGATCCCAGCCGCCTGATGATGCTGGACGAAATCAGCGGCCTGCTGGGGCAGCGGCTGATCACCCGGGTGGCCACGCTCTCCCAGATCACCGACCTGCTGAAAAAGACGGAGCAGTCGCAGCGCGTTCTGGACGAGGCCACCGAGGGCCTGACCTTCGACGTCATCTCCGCGGAAGAGAATGCCGACGAAAGCATTTCGATCGAGAAGCTGACCTCGGAGGAAGACATCAGCCCGATCATCCGCCTGGTGGACACCACCATTTTTACCGCCCTGGAGCGGCGCGCCTCCGATATCCACCTGGAAACCTACGACGACTCGCTGCTGGTGAAGTACCGGATCGACGGCGTGCTGCAATCGGCCATGGCCCCCATTGCCCGCGAACACCACACCACCATTCTTTCCCGCATCAAGATCATGAGCGAGCTGGATATTGCCGAGCGCCGGGTGCCGCAGGACGGCCGCTTCCGCGTGCGGTACAAGGGCCGGCTCATCGACTTCCGCGTCTCCATCATGCCCACCGTGCATGGAGAAAACGCCGTTCTGCGCGTGCTCGACAAAGAGTCGATGAGCGAAAAGTTCCATAAGCTCACCCTCGACGTGGTGGGCTTTGGCGAAGAGGACCTGCGCCGCTTCCGGCGCTATATCCGGGAGCCGTACGGCATGGTGCTGGTCACCGGCCCGACCGGCTCGGGCAAAACGACCACCCTCTACGCCGCTCTGAACGAGATCAAGAGCGACGAAGACAAGATCATCACCATCGAGGACCCGGTCGAATACCAGATCCGCGGCATCACCCAGATTCCGGTCAACGAAAAGAAAGGCCTGACCTTCGCCCGCGGCCTGCGCTCCATCCTCCGCCACGACCCGGACAAGATTCTGGTGGGCGAGATTCGCGACCAGGAGACGGCGCAGATCGCCATCAACTCGGCGTTGACCGGGCATCTGGTCTTCACCACGGTGCACGCCAACAACGTGGTCGATGTGCTGGGACGTTTCCTCAACATGGGCGTGGAGGCCTACAACTTCGTTTCCGCGCTGAACTGCATCCTGGCGCAGCGGCTGGTCCGCACCAATTGCGAATACTGCTCCCGCGGGGTGCGCTACGACGATGAATTCCTTCGCAACAGCGGTCTGAATCCGGCGGAGTGGCGGGAGTATGAATTCCGGGAGGGCGCCGGCTGCATCGAGTGTGCCGGCACCGGATTTCGCGGCCGGACGGCGATTCATGAGCTGCTGGAGCTTACCGATGCCATTCGCGAGGTTATCCTGGAAAAGAAACCGACATCGGAGGTTCGCAGGCTGGCGCAGCAGGGCGGGATGAAGTTTCTGCGCGAGTCGGCGCTGGACCGGGTCGCTCGCGGTCTGACTACCTTGAAGGAAACCAACAAGGTAACCTTCGTCGAGGCCTTTCGTTGATGCCTTCCATGCCCAAGCCTCTGGCCAAATTGGCGCGGCGGATTCTGCCCCCCACCTCCGGCGCGGTCCGGCCGCGCCTGGCCTGCGAGATCCTGCCGGAGGGCGTCGTCGCCGCGCGGCTGGAGCAGGGGCGGGCCGGATACGTGAGCGCCTTCGCTCCCTTGCCCCCCGGATCCCTGGTTCCGGACATCAAGGCGCCCAATCTCGCCGACCGGCCGGCGGTCATCGCGGCCCTGCGTCAGGCTCTGGATGAAGTTCGCCTGCGCGATAACCGGATCGCGCTGGTCATTCCCGACGCCGCCGTGCGGGTGATGATGCTGGACTTCGACGCTCTGCCCGAACGAGCCGCCGAGGCGCTGCCGATCCTCCGCTTCCGCCTGCGCAAGCTGGTTCCCTTCGATACCGACAATGCCGCCGTCGGCTTTCAGTTGTTGCCCGCCGGGACCGGCGCCGCGGGCCTGGTGCGCGCCGTGGTCTCCGCCTCCCCGGCCGAGGTGATCGCCGAATACGAGAGCGCGGTGCGCGAGGCGGGATACGAACCGGGGGCCGTGCTGCCCAGCACCATGGCCTGCCTGGCCGCGATCGCCGGCGACGAACCCGCGCTGCTCATCAATCGCAACGCCAACTGCGTCACCACCGCTATCGCCCGCCGGGAGGAACTGCTGCTGCACCGCACAGTGGAGACGACGGCGAAGGATGGCTCGCCGGAGCCAAACGCCCAGCGGCTGGCGCGGGAGTTCCGGCAATCGGTAAGCGTGGCCATTGCCTACTTTGAAGACACTCTGGGGACCCCGCCCCGGCAGCTATTCTGCTGCGGACCCGGCGGAGCGGGAGAGATGGCTTCGCTGCTTGAAAATTCCGAGATCCCCGCGCGCGACCTGGAGCCCCTGTCGCGCGCGGGCGCGCCCCGGGGCATCTTCGCCGGCGTTGCAGGAGCGCTCGCTTCCTGATGCGCGTCTCTCTGAATCTCGCCTCCCACCCCTACGTAGAGCTCGGGCCGGTCTATGCCCGGCTGCGCGGGCTCATCCTGCTGCTGGCCTTGCTGGCGCTGCCTCTCTGGCTGATGCTCCGCGAAGAGGCGGCGAAGGCGGCGCGCGCTCACGCCCGGCTGGCCGCGGTCGCCGACCGCACCCAGGCCCTCGAATCCCGGCGGCTCTCCTTCGAATCCTCGATGCGCCTGCCGGCGAACGCCGCGGTCCTGACCCAATCGCAATATCTGAACCAGGTGTTTGCGCTCAAGGCATTCTCCTGGACCGCCGTCATGATGGACCTCGAACAGGTCCTGCCGGCCGGCGTGCAGGTGCTCAATATCGATCCGGTCATCTCCCGCAGCGGACAGGTCACGATCCGCCTGCGCGTCAGCGGGCAGCATGACCGGGCCGTCGAGCTGCTGCGCAATCTCGAGCACTCCCGCCGTTTCCTCTTTCCGCGCCTGGCCGCCGAAACGGCGGAAACCAGCCAGAACGGGCGAGGATTTCAGCCCGTAAGCGGCACGCCCGGCGTCAACTTCGATGTCCTGGCCGAATACAATCCGCTGCCCGAAGGCAGAGGAGCGGCCGGGAGCGCTCACTCCGCCAAGGCTTCCAGCGCCCGGCGCGGTAAGGCGGTCAGACCGGTCCACCCCGCTCGCTCCCCCGGCGCGAAGGCCGGAGCAAAGACCGGCGTGAAGACCAGTCCGAAGGTCGGCGCAAAGACCGGGTCCGGACATCGCAGGACCGGCAAGGGGGTCGCCCCGTGACCTTCCGCCGCCGCAACCTCTTCACCCTGCTCAACCTGCATCTTCTGCTTGCCGGCTGTTTGCTGGTTCTCAATCTGGTTCTCGCAGGCCGCCTTTTTCTCGCCTGGCGCACCTTTGACAACGCGGGACCGGAGGAACTGGGGCAGGAGCAGGCTCGCTACCGTACGCTGGCCCTGGAGCTGCGGCCTCTCTCCGGCCTTCCGCAAAAGGTTGCCAAGTCCCGCTCCCAGGCCGACGGCTTTTACGCCGACCGCATCCCTGCCGCCTACTCCATCATCTCCGCGGCAATGAACGATCTGGCCGACCAGAACAATGTGCGGGTGACCCGGGTTTCCTACATTCAGGAGCCCGCGCTTCCGAACTTGGCCATGGTCCGCGTCGACGCGAGCCTGAGCGGGGAGTATGCGCCCCTGATGCGCTGCATCAACGCTCTCGAACGAAGCAAAACCTTCTTCCTCATCAATGGCCTCACGCTGACCGGGCAGCAGGGCGGACTGGTAAACCTCCGACTCCGCATGACGACGTATCTGCACGGAAGCGATCTGGAGCACGCGCTCCCGCCCGGCTCAGGCGGCGAAGCGGCTGCTCCTCAGCAACCGGGGGGCCGCTGATGGCGCTGCGCTTGGGAGCGGAAGAAAAGAAGAAGGTCTATTTGGCCTCCGGCCTCGGCCTTTTGATGCTGCTGCTTCTCATCCGCTTTGTCTGGCAGAACTTCGGTCCTTCGCCGGCTCCGCCGGAGCCGGCCGTCACGCCCCAGGCCAGCGCACCGGAGAGCCCCTCGCCGGCTGCGCCCAGTCCGCCCTTTGCTACCTCAGCCGCCGCCGCAGTCAAGGTCGGATCCCTATCGTCGCTGGACCCGACTCTTCATCCCGAGATCATGCATCAGGCCGAGACCCTCCAATACACGGGCAACGGGCGCAATATCTTCTCCCAGTTTTCCGATCCGGCCGACATTCCCAAGCCGGTCGCTTCCGCGCGCCCCAATGCCGCCGCCAGCGGTCCGCCCGCGCCTCCGCCGCCTCCGCCGATCGAGCTTCGCTTCTACGGGTATGCCGCGGAGAAATCCGGGCACAAAGAGATTTTCCTGCTCCATGGGGACGACATCTTCATCGCTTCGGAGGGAGAAATCGTAGATCGGCGATATCGCGTCGGCAAAATCGGCGTCGCCTCCGTCCAGATCGAAGACCTGCCCTATCACGACACGCAAACCCTACCCCTGCAACAATGAGATTCCCAGCGGCCAATCCGGCGAACTCGCGCGGCGCGCCGATCGCTCCTCCGAAGAGCGACCGGCGGCAAGAGGGCTTCGTCCTGCTCGCCGTGCTCTTCATGCTGGTGATCGTGCTGCTCACGCTGGCCACCGCCGCTCCCAAAATCGCCGTAGCCCTGCGCCGGCAACAGGAGGAGGAAACGATTCACCGGGGCATGGAGTATGCGCGAGCGATTCGCGTCTATTACCGGCAATACAACAGCTACCCGGCCAGCCTCGATCAGTTGCTGAACACCAATGGCCAGCGATTTCTTCGCAAACGTTATCTGGATCCACTCACTGGCAAGGACGATTGGCGGCTCATCCATTTAGGCGATCCCACACTGGCGGCGAACGGGCAGCCTGGCGCCCCGGGCGCTGCGGGCGCCGGCTCCACGAATGGGCAGGCCTCGGGCTCTACCGGTTCCTCCTCCTTCGGCGGCGGGGCCTCCGGCTCCTCCTTCGGCTCCTCCGATGCGTCCTCCGGGTCCTCCTTTGGCAATGCCGCTCCCGCAGGTTCCTCCTCGGGAAGCTCGCCTTTTGGCGGGTCGTCCTTCGGCGGCGGGGCCTCCGGCTCCTCCTTCGGCTCTTCCGGAGCTGCGGGCTCCTCCGGGATTGGAGGAGGCGCGAGCTCGGGGCCGGGGGGTGCGGCGAGTCCGGCCGGGGGCGCCGGCGGGGCGGCCCCGGGTCAGCAGGGTGGCTTCGGCTCTTCCGGCAGCGACCTGGGCAGTGCGCCCATCGTGGGAGTGGGTTTGCCCAGCACGATGACCAAGGCATCGCTGAAGACATTCATGAAGCAGACCCATTACAACCAGTGGCAGTTTATTTACGATCCGAACCAGGATCTGGCCGGTTTGAACGGCCAGACAGGTGTCGGCGCGCCCCAGCAGCCCGGCGGCGCGGCCGGCGGCATCCCCGGGGCCAGCCCCGCCGGCGGCGCGGCCGGCGGTGCGCCCTCCGGCATGATGAGCCCCAATGGCTTCGGGGACAGTTCCGGTTTTGGCGGTGGGGCCGGATTCGGAAGCACCCCGGCATCGCCGCAAGCACCCGCCTCCCCGCAGCCCTCCACCCAGCCGTAGCTTCTCGAACGGGCCTGGCGCGGCTCCATGCGCCTGTCCGAAGCGGGCGATGGGGGTAACCCGGCCCGGCAACACGGTTTTTGAAGGTTTCAATGCGGATGCAGGCAAGCTGCTCCTCCAGGGATCTCAGGCTGGCTTTGCTCCGCATGCGGGCGCCTTCGACGGGCGTGGCATACTCGAAGGATCCGGCTGGGGAGGCCAGGCATTGGCGGTTCGGCCCTCACTCGCCCCGACCCCCGCGGGCGCTGCGCCGGTAGAGGTGCTGTGCAGGAGCCGCGGCGGAGGCCAAGCGATGGAGTTGCCGGACAGTCGGGGCGGCTCTTGAGCGGCAGGCAGACGGCAGGAAGGGGAGGAGGATGACAATCGGGCACATGGGCGGAGCGCTGGCGCATCCGCATCGCGGCCTTGCAGGCCAACCCCGATGACCGGGCTGCGGGCGCTGCTGAAGCGAATCCTATACACGCTGCCGGCCCTCTGGCTGATCGTTTCGATCGTCTTTCTGCTCCTCCACCTGGTGCCCGGAGACCCCGTGCAGCAGATGCTTGGGGAGGGCGCAACCGCCTCCGACCTTGCGGCGCTTCGCCATCAGTATGGCCTGGATGCGCCACTGAAATCGCAGTACATCCACTACTGGCGCGGCGTGCTGCACGGAGATCTGGGGCGCTCGCTCCGGCTGAACGACTCGGTCGCCCACCTGGTGCTCTCCCGTTATCCCTACACCCTGGAACTGACCGCGGCGGCACTGCTGGTGGCCCTCGCGCTCGCGCTGCCCGGCGGCGTGGCGGCCGCGCTGCGCCGGGCGAAATGGCAGGACAGCGCGGTGGGCGTCGTGAGCCTGCTGGGACTCTCCTTTCCCAACTTCGCGCTC
>JAJYZK010000139.1 GCA_021799945.1 Acidobacteriota bacterium | reverse complement strand
CCGTGGCCACGGCGACTGCGCTGACGGCGGCCAGCGTGCGCCATGCGTATCGCTCCTTCGTCCGCGAACGCATGGGCGCCGCGCCCGTGGATTTTATCGTCTCCGGCGGCGGCGCGCGCAACCGGACGCTCCTGGCCATGCTGCGCGACCTGCTCGAGCCGGAGGGCTGCCGCGTGCAGTTGAGCGACGGCCTCGGCCTGCCCATTGAAGCCAAGGAGGCCGCCGCCTTCGCCCTGCTGGCCTATCAGACCTGGCATCGGAGGCCGGGCAACCTGCCCGCGGCCACCGGCGCGGCGCGGCCCGCGATTCTGGGCGAAATCCACTATGCCTGAGCCGGCGATGAAGCAGCGCGGCCACGGGATTCGGTCGCCTCGGATCTGGGCGTCCCTGTTGCTGGCCTGCGGCCTGTGGCTCGCCGGCTGCGCCGCCCCGCCTTCGCCGGACACCGCCGTCATCCTGATCGAGAGCAGCCCCACCAGCCTCGATCCCCGCATCGGCATCGACGCCCAGGCCGAACATATCGACAGCCTGATCTTCGACGGCCTGGTGCGCAAGGACGAGCGCTTCCATTTGCAACCGTGGCTGGCCGAGAGCTGGGACATGCCCGACCCGCTCACCTACATCTTCCATCTGCGGCCGGGCGTCCGCTTCCACGATGGCCGTCCACTCACTTCGCGGGACGTTAAATGGACGCTCGACTCCATGCGCAATGGGGAGGTGCTGACGGCCAAAAGCGGGGCCTTCGCCCACGTGGCGGAGGTGGATGCGCCCGATCCGGCCACCGTCGCCATTCATCTCAAGACCCCGGACGCCGCCCTGCTGTGGAACCTCTCCGATGGGGCCGTCGGCATCGTTCCTGCGGGCAGCGGAAGGGACTTCGGCGCGCACCCCATCGGCACCGGCCCCTTCCGCTTCGTGAGCCAGCAGCAGGATAGGGACGTCGTCCTAGAGCGCAGCGGCGAGTCCTGGCAGCCGGCGCCGCCGATCCGCAGAGTTCGATTCGCGGTGGTCCCGGACGCCATCACCCGCGCCCTGGAGCTGGAAAAAGGCTCGGCGGACGCCTGTGTCAACTGCCTCACCGCCGACATGCTCGCCGCTCTGGCGCGGCGGAAGAACCTGGAGATCGACAGCGCGCCGGGCACAAGCCTGCAGTATCTTGCCTTCAACACGCAGGACAAAATTCTTGCCGACGTGCGAGTTCGTCAGGCCATCGCCAGCGCCATCGATCGCCCACTGATCATCCAGTCGCTATGGCGGGGACGGGCGCGGCTGGCGCAAAGCCTTCTGCCGCCGAATCATTGGGCCTGGAGCCCGCCGGAAAACGGTCCAACCGCCGCCGGGGATTTCAACCTGGCCCGGGCCAATTCCCTGCTGGACGCCGCCGGATGGAGGCGCGGGCCGGACGGAGTTCGCTTTCACCTTGGCTTCAAAAGCTCAACCGACGAGAGCAGCAGGCTTCTCGGCCTGATTCTGCAACAGCAACTGCGGCAGGCAGGCATCGCGCTGGAGCCGCGGAGCTTCGAATTCGCCACCTTCTACGCCGACATCGTCCGCGGCGCCTTCCAGATGTACACCCTGCGCTGGGTAGGCGGCAACGAGGATCCGGACATCTTCCGTTACGCCTTCGACACCAGCATGTTTCCGCCGCATGGCGCCAACCGCGGCCGATATTCCAATCCGGATCTCGATGCGTTGATCCGGGACGGCGGCGCCTCCGGCGACCAGGCTCGGCGGCGGGCGGACTACGCCCGGATCCAGCAGATCCTCGCCCGCGACCTGCCCTCGATCAATCTCTGGTACCTGGATGCGGTTCTGGTGCATAACCGGCGGCTCCAGAATGTTGAGGTCAGCGGCTCGGGAACCTTCGACTTTCTGCGCACGGCCACCCTCGCGCGCTGAGCCGGAAAAATGCCGACCTCCCGGGCGCCGGCGAAATGCAGGGCGCAAGCTACCGTTTCGGCGCCGCGCCGCGCTTCATCTTGAGCTCCGCGGCATCGAAGGTGGTCACCTGGGCCGCCATCAGGCCGTCCCTGGTTTCGTAGGCATCCGCTCCCCGATAGGGCTCGGCCAGAAAGGGCGCATCCGCTCGCCACTGCACGTTGATCACGTCGCCCACCACGAAGGTGTGCTCGGCGGTCACCTTCAATCCGCAGGTCCCGCCCTGGGCCGGCGGCTTCACCACCTTGGCGAACATTTCACCCAGCGCCTTGCGGCCGATCACCGTCATTCCGTGCGGCGCGAAGAACTCGACGTTGTCGGGAAACTGGGCCATCAGCCGGTTCCAGTCACAGGAGCTGAATGCCGCCATGTGCTCTGCGACGACTTTTTCCGGAGTGGGCTGGCGCACCCGCTTTGGCAGGGGAGCCGGAATGCCCGCCGGCGGCGCAGCGAAGGATGTGGAGGGGACGGCAAACAACGCCGCGCCGAGGAAAAAGGGCAGGAGACGAAGCGATGGGGTTTGCATGCGCCCATTATGATAACGCGGCGACCGCAACCCCGCCGCGGTTATTGGACCTCGCCGCGAGGCCGGAGCCGGCCCAGCTCTCCGGCGCACTCCACCGCATTCGCCGCCGCGATCCTCAGGTTGTCCGATGCCGCCCAGATCTGTAGGGTCCGGCTGCGGACCGCATTGCGCTCGTCCAGCCGCAAGCGGACCAGAAGGTTTTCCTGCCCGGCCGCGGTGAGATTGCTCGGCGCATCTTCCTCTTCGCGCACGATCTCGATATGCGCGCCGGCCAGCGAGGCCTCCACCCGCTCCAGCGAAACCTCGCTCTCGTATTCCGCCGCCACCGAAAAAGCATGACCGTGGAATACAGGAGCGTGGACCAGTTGCAAGGACAGCCCCGGCAGGGCTCCCGCGGATAGCTGCGCATAGTGGCGCCGGATGCGCTCTTCGCTCTCTCCGAGATCGACCTTCGATTCCTCTCCGGCGGCGGTCACCGCGTTGAACGCAACCTGCAGACCGTAAACCTCCCGGGGCACGGTTTGGAAGGAAAGCAGGCCCACGGTTTGCCGGTGCAATTCGTCCATCGCGGCCCGGCCATATTCCGAAGAGGGTTCCAGGACCGTGGCCACGATGCGGCGAACCGATCCGGCGCCTTGCAACCCCCGCGCCAGCAGGGCCAGCGACAATGCGGCCGGATGCGCGGAAACCACGGCCGAGGTGTGCAATCCAGGCTCTTGGGCCCGCTCCGTTGTTTCCGCTTCGCGCCCGCCTCCGATAGAAGATCGGATCCGGGACGAAATCCCGGGTAATGAAACCGGGGGCGATGAAATCCAGGGCGCGCGGACCGGCACGCCCGCCTCTCCTTCCAAACCGTACGAGAGGTCGACGATGCTGGCCCCCGCCTGTTCCGCGCTGCGCCAATGACGCCGCGTGAGATCCGGCGCTCCGGCAAAAAACGCGAAATCGACGCCGGCGAAGGAGTCGGGCGTAATCCGTTGGATGAAGGTAACCTCGTCCCCTATGGATTCGAGTTTGCCAAGCTCCTCCTCATCGTCCATCAGCAGAAAGTCGCTGCCGGCAAAGGCGGAATCGGCCAGAACGTCATTCAGTTGCCTGCCGCGCAGACTCCCCGCCCCCAGGATTGCAATTCGGCTGCTTGCTGACATTCGGCCTTCGTTTTCTCCTTTATTCGCCGGGATATTTGGCCCGCGATTCGGCGGGGCCGGAAGAGACGGCCGCCTGCGCCAAGCCGGATGGAGGCCGGGAGCCCGCTTTGCGGCTTCGCTGCCACGAATACGCTGCGCGGGCGAAGATCCCGGAAAACATGTAGGTAAACGCCAGAAGAGCCAGGGCCACCTGCGAAAAGAAGACCACCGCGTAGATCGTCAGGCCGATCAGCACCATCACCTGGAAGGGATGGCGGTTGACCAGCGTAATCTCCTTCGCGCTCCAGAAGCGCCAGGTGCTCACCATGAGAAAACCGATCAGCCCCACCAGCAGCATCCACAGGATGGCTACGCGCCAGTTCGGCACCGGGATTCCGGAGAAGAAGTGGACCACCGCCGCGATCACCCCCGCCGCCGCCGGAATGGGCATTCCCACGAAATATTTGCGGTCCGGACGCCCCGGATTCTTGGGCGTCAGATTCACGCTGATATTGAATCGCGCCAGACGGCTGGCCCCGCAGAGCAGAAAAAGAAAGCAAACGAACGCTCCCAACTGCACAATCTTCTGCCGCAGCGCCGGATCCATGACTGTGGGCAGCATCTGGAAGCCCCAGGTGAAGGCCAGCAGGCTGGGGGCCATGCCGAAGGTGATCACATCGGCCAGTGAATCCAGTTCCTTGCCGAAGTCGCTGGTGGTGTGCGTGATGCGAGCGATCCGGCCGTCGAGCGCGTCGAAGGGGATGGCGAAGCCGATGGCCAAAGCGGCGTAGTCGAAGTGTTGCGGCTCCTGCACCGAGGCCTGAAGACATTGGGTAATGGCGAAATACCCGGCGGCGATGTTGCCCGAAGTAAACAGGGAGGGCAGGATGTACATGCCGCGCCGCGAGCCCGGGCGGACTCGCCTCGTACTCTCCTCGCGCGCCTGCGCCCGATTCCGGTCGAAGCGTTCCGGGCTCACGGCAGACTCACCGCGGCCAGTTCCCTCTCCTGCCGCTGAGTCGCCGGATCGACCTCCGCCAGCACCGTCGCGCCGCCCCGCACCCGGGCGCCCGGCGTCACCCGGAGACGGGCATGCCCGGGAAGATGCACATCCACCCGCGACCCGAACTTGATCAGGCCCACACGCTGGCCGCGCTCCACCGAATCCCCTTCCTTCGGGCGGAAGACGATCCTGCGCGCCAGCAGTCCGGCAATCTGCTTGAAGGTAACCTCGCAATCCTCGCCTTGCACGATAACGATGTTCTGCTCATTCTGCACGGCGGACTCCGGATTCAAGGCATTCAGGTAGCGGCCTTTTCGGTATTGCACCCGGCGGACCACACCCGATATTGGGGAGCGGTTGACGTGCACGTCGAACACGCTCAGGAAAATGCTCAGGCGAATCATCTCTCCGCCCGGAACTTCAACGCGAGCCACCTCCGTGATCTTACCGTCTGCCGGAGAGACGATGAGGCCGGGCTCATCGGGGCTCTGGCGATTGGGATCGCGGAAAAACCAGAGGAAGAACAGCGCAAGCAGGATAGGAATCGGGGTCCAGATCAACGTATGCGTCAGCAGACCAAGGACCGCCGCAGCGGCTCCGAATCCCAAAGCGTAGAAGTATCCGTCTCGCACCATTCGATCGAGGAGGCCCTGCCGAGGAAGCTCTGCACTGATTATAAAGCGCCCTTCGGAGGAGCTAGGATTGAACAGAGTTCGGTCGCGGTCCACCCGCGGTGACCGGGTGGCGGCGTCAGCATCGCCATGCGGCTTGCGCTGCAAGGGTTGCCGCGCGATATTGTTCCGGACCGGCCGGCGCGACCGCGCTTCGGGGCCGGATTGGCTATGCCGCCGGCCCGCTCAGACTGACCATGCGGTCTTTCAGGTGCAGCTTCAACTTCTTCAGCCGGACCTCTTCCAGTTTTTCCTCTTCCGAGAGATACCGCTTATTCAGCAGGCACTCCAACTGCACGGAGTACTGGCGATGCTCTTCCTGCAGGCGACGCAACACGTCGCCGCCGACCTGTGCCTCAGTTTCCAAAGCCATAGAGGGCGCCTCCGATCCCTGCTTGTGAGACGGAAAAAAGCTACCACAGGAAAGCCTGACCGTGAAACCGGAATCGACGCCGGGCTGCGCCCGGGTTTTTTCGGGCGCAGCGGCCGGCAGGGGAGGGCGAACCGGCGCCCGGACAAAAGCGGTTTCCAGGGGGCGGACACCGCCGATTGAAGCCTGTCAAAGCCTCCGTTCCATGATCGACGCATCGTCTTCGGGATCGTGATAGTAACCGGAGCGGCGGCCGCAACAGCGAAATCCATGGCTGCGGTAGAGGGCAAGCGCGGCCAGATTCGACGCCCGCACCTCCAGTCGAATCACGGCGGCGCCGGCCCTCTCTCCCGCCTCGATGCAGGCCTTCAGCAGCGCCGAACCGGCGCCCTGGTTGCGGCGCCCGGGATGGACCGCGATGGACTCCAGCTCCGCCGATTCATCCTGCGGCAACAGGCTGTACGCGGCAAATCCAACAATCTCTCCGTTGCTTCCCACGGCCACCATCCCGCCACGGCGCGGGAGGCCGGAGCCGCCGACCAGTTCCCGGTAGCTGGAATGCGGCCATTGCGGGGCCCCCGCCGACTCCTGGGCAATCTGCTCAATCCGGTCCAGATCCGCGGCTTCGATCTGGCGAATGTGCAATCTCACCGGCGGTCCGTAGCCGAGGCCGACAGGCTGCCCGCCGGGAGGCTCCCCGCCGGGAGGCTGGACCGGACCCGCTCGGCGTCGGACGGCCGCAGGTAGTTCCCATCGATATCGGCTAAATCGTCCAATCGTCCTTCGAGCAGCCGGCCGACGGCGCATCGGATCGCTCCGGCCGCGCCCGGCGCCGGCAGATAAAGCGGGCTGCGGCGGGCCAGGGCCTCGCAGACCACGCCGCCGGAGAGGAGCGCGGGATCGCCCGTTTCGCAGACGGTTGCGCCATGTTCTTCATCCAGCACGGCGGCCGCCTCCGGATCGCTCATCAGCCGCTCCCAGAGCGCCCTACCCTGCTGGAACATGCCGACGAACCAGTCTCCGCGGCCGGCGCCGAGGAGGGTGAGCGCCCGCGGACTGCCGCTGCCATGCGCCAGCAGCGCCAGGCGCGATACGGCGAGGATGGGAATTCCCGCCGGCTGCGCCAAGCCCTTGAGCGTGCCGAGGCTCACACGAATTCCAGTAAAGCTTCCCGGCCCATTCACCGCCACGATGGCGGCCAACTCGGCAAGGTCCATTCCGGCCTGCGACAGCAGATCGGCAATCGCCGGAACGAGGTCTGAGGAGAACCTACGGCCTGCCAGTTGCGCCGTTCCGAGAATCTCAACCTGGCCCTCCGCGCCGCCGTTTACGCGTATGCGGCCGAGAGCCACGCCGCCGGATCCGCCACAGGCATCCAGCGCCAGCACGGAGGCTGGGAACCGCAAAGTCGACGCCCACGGCGCCCCGGACGTCAAAGGCCCCACACCGGAACCTATCGCCGGCGCTTCAAAACGATCGACCAATTCGACATTCCTTCTCCCGCGCGGCAGATCGCGGCTCGTGTCGCATCCCCGAAGCCCACAGCATACATGCGGGCCGGCCTTCTATGCGGAAATCGTTGGAAAGGCAGATCCTTCGCTGCGCGAAGGACGACAGGGAGCATGCGGCGTCGAAGGATCTTCGGTTGTTCTGGAACGAATTTTCGATCCGCCGCACGAGGAGCGTTTGAAAAACAGATTGGCGGAGGATGAAAACCCCGCCATTTGCGGAGAGGCCAGGATACATGAAGATCCGGCTCCCGGCTCGTTGCTTCGGCGCGTTTTCCGACACGCTCCGGGAACCCCGCCGAGGAGGCCCTGCCGGGATGGCCCTACGCGGTTACCGGCTGGCTGGCATTGACGTCGACCGGGGTGAGCCAGCCGAATCGATCCGGGCGCAGCCCTTGCGCGATGCCCAGGAACTCCTCGGAGATCTGCTGCGTGATCGGTCCGGCCTTGCCGTCCCCGATGGTGATCTTGTCCACCGA
>JAJYZK010000138.1 GCA_021799945.1 Acidobacteriota bacterium | reverse complement strand
AAACAGGCAATAACGCTCCGCCAGAAAATATTCGATGGTTCCCGGGCGGCAGGGTTCGCGCATGCTTCCCAGGCCGCGGTAGTGGGCCCGGAAGCGAACCGGCGGGGAGCTCAGAAGCCGCTCGCTCTGACAGGTGAAGCCGCGTTCTTCGCACGGGCTCACCGAAATGCGCGCCCAGTGGTAGGGAAGGTGGAAAAAGCTTTTCGCGAAGAGGACTGCGAGCGGATTGGAGGCCTCCAGGCTGAAGGAATAGACGCCGCCGCGGTTGGTGTTCCGCTCCCGCACATAGGTGCGAAGGTTCAACTCGGGGAAGCGACTCACTCCCGGGATTCTCGCAACGCCCCGGATTTGCACCCGGTCCATCCAGAAGGGCACCACGCCCAGCCACGCCGAGGCGTCAAAGGTGTCCGGCTCGAGGCCGGGCGGGAGCAGCGGCGCAATCTGGGAAACGGGGACGGGCCAATGCGCGAACAGCAGGTCGTTCCAGCGCTGGGTCACGCTCCAGGAGCGCGCGGGAGGAGCATACGCGCGCAGACTGTTCGCCGGCAGGCCTTCCGCAGGTGAAATGCGCCATGGACTCATAGGCGAGGTCGCCGCAGACTGCGAAGCATGCGGGACACGACTCTGATTTTAGAGCATTTTGCATGCACTGACGGTCCGGCGAACCAAGGAAGCGGACAAGTTTCCCACCTCGGGGATTGGCATATTCTGGTTGTCAACCATGGCCCACCCAATTGAGCGCTCCGTCTCTGCAACTGGCGATGCCGCGTGCGGCGAATCCAAGCCCGGCGAATCCAACGACTGCGGTTCCCACGTCCGCGGATCCGGAGACCCCGAAGTCCCGGCGGGCGCCTTGGACGGCCACTCCGCGGTTGGTAGAGAGGATGTATCCGCGACTGCGCAGCCGGCGAAGGAAACGGCGCGCAACCGGACGGAGGTGTATGCCGTGCACGGCGCCGATCCGGAGGTGCTGGCATACGCCATGGCCAAGTATTCCCGCTCCGCCCTTTCGATGAAGGAATCGCTTCGCGAGATTTCCAGCCAGCGGGCCGAACATTTCCTCAACACCTTTTATTTCCAATACGGCCATCGCTCCATCGCCGATCTGGCGCATATTCCCTTCGCGGTGGAACGGCTATCGCTGCTGGCGGCCATCGTGCTCGAGGATGAGCAGCGCTGGGACGGGCAGGAGCGCTCCACCCGCTATCAGAATTTTCGCGCCAGCGGATGGTATCTGCCGGAGCTGGGCGGGGACGCCGAAGCGCGAGCCCTGTTCACCCGGGGAATGGAGGCGCTCTTCGCCGAATACCATGCGGTGACGGAGGCCATGCTGGACTTCTACCGGCTCCGCGTCCCGCGCCCGCAGGAGATGAAGGAAGAGGCCTACGTGCGCACGCTGCGGGCCAGGGCGCTGGACGTATCCCGCTACCTGCTGCCGCTGGCCACCAACACCTCGGTGGGACAGATCGTCAACGCCCGCACCCTCGAGGGCCAGATCTCCCGCCTTCTTTCCGATCCCCGGGCCGAGGTGCGGGAGCTGGGACTGCGTCTGCGCGAGGCCGCAGCCGGCCCGGCCTGGATGGCGCGCGACCCGGCTGCGGAAGAGCTGCTGCGGGAGATTGCCGCCATGGATTCCGGGCTGGGCAGCCGGGCGCAGGCGATTCTGGGGCGCGAGGTGAAGACCGCTCCCACCCTGGTCAAATACGCCGCGCCGGTCGAATACTTGACCGGCAGCCAATCCGAATTGCGGCAAGCGGCGGCGGAGCTGATGCGCGGCGAGCCCATCGCTCCGGCGGTGGGCTTGGTGGATCTGCTGGAAGACGAGCCGTTGGAAATTGAGCTGGCGGCGACCCTGCTCTACGGTGTCTCCGCGTATCCGTACCGGCAGATCCGGGCCCGGGTGGAGGCCCTCGACGCCGGCCGCCGCGGCGAGATTGTCTCCCTGGGCGCCGTCCAGCGCGGCCCGCACGACGAGCTGCGGCGCGAATTCGCCTCCGGTCACCGCTTCCGTTTCGACATTCTGATGGATATCGGCGGCTTCCGGGATATGCATCGTCACCGCCGCTGCATCCAGATTCTGCAACCGTTCACCGCCGAGCACGGGTATGCGACGCCCGAAGCCGTGGAGCAGAGCGGACTGCGCTCCCGATACGAGGCGGCGATGGAGGCCGCGCATGCTCTTTCCGCCGCCCTGTCGCGCAAGGGGCTGGCCGAGGAGGCCTGCTACGCCCTGCCTCTCGGCTTCCGCACCCGCGCGCTTTTCAAGATGGATTTCGCGCAGGCCCTGTATATCGCGGAGCTGCGAACCGCGCCCGCCGGGCACGTTTCGTACCGCCGGGTAGCTTGGGAGATGTATCGGGCGGTCTGCCGGAAACATCCCTCCCTGGCGCAATATTTCCGCGTAACCGACATTGAGGAGCCGGTGAATCTGCTCAACCGGTGAGGGGGCTTGCCGGTGGTATGATCCTTTTTGAAGCAGCGCAGCCTTGGGCAATCGGACGCCGACCGGCGCGGCGAAAGCGCCGCGGTCTGAGACCGGCGCGGGGCCTCGGGCGCGCCTCCGGCGATCCTTTCCGGAGCCGGACCTCACCTCGAAGCGGATTCCCGGAGACTGGAGAGCACCATGGCAGATGACCGTTCCCGCGCGATCGAACTCGCGCTCTCGCAGATTGAGAAGCAATTCGGCAAGGGCTCCATCATGCGCCTCGGCAGCAGGGAGGCGATCGTTCCCATCTCCGTCATCTCCACCGGCTCCATCTCTTTCGACGCCGCCCTCGGCGTGGGCGGCGTGCCCCGCGGCCGGGTGATCGAAATCTTCGGGCCGGAGTCCTCCGGCAAGACGACCATCACGCTGCAGATCATCGCCGAGGCGCAGAAAGCGGGCGGCATGGCCGCCTTTGTCGACGCCGAGCACGCGCTGGATCCGCAATATGCGAAAAAGCTCGGCGTGGATGTGGATAACCTGCTGGTCTCCCAGCCCGACTACGGCGAACAGGCGCTGGAGATTACCGAGGCTCTGGTGCGTTCCGGAGCCATCGACGTGCTGGTGGTGGACTCTGTCGCGGCCCTGGTGCCCAAGGCCGAACTGGACGGAGAAATGGGCGACTCCCACGTCGGACTGCAGGCCCGCCTCATGTCTCAGGCCCTGCGCAAGCTCACCGGCACGGTCGCCAAATCGAGAACTTCGCTCATCTTCATCAATCAGATTCGGGAAAAGATCGGCGTGATGTTCGGCAATCCGGAGACCACGACCGGGGGGCGGGCGCTCAAGTTTTATTCCTCCGTGCGGGTGGATATTCGCCGGATCGCCGCGGTAAAGGAAGGCGATGCCGTGGTGGGCTCCCGAACCCGGGTCAAGGTGGTCAAGAACAAGGTAGCGGCGCCTTTCCGGGAAGCGGAGTTCGATATTCTTTATGGCGAAGGGATTTCGCGCGAAGGCGACGCGCTGGATCTGGCCGTGACGCACAACCTGGTGGAAAAATCCGGCGCCTGGTACAGCTATTCCGGCGAGCGCATCGGGCAGGGTCGGGAAAATGTCCGCACGTACCTCAAAGATCATCCGGAAATCTATTCCCGCATCGATGCGCAACTCCGGCAAAAGCTCGGTCTGTCCGGATTGAAGGAGGCGGAGATACCCGCCGTGCCCGTCAACGGATCGGCGCATGCTGCCGAGGCGGTGAAGTCCACGGCCCGGCGCTAGTGGGGCGGGCCCGAAGTTCACAACACACATGGAGGCTGGACTGGTAGGCGGAAATCGATGAAAAAGCAGATCCTTCGCTACGCTCAGGATGACAACGATCGCTGCGCTGGATGACAGGAATTCCGTATCGAACAAAGGAACTGTCATCCTGAGCGGAGTTTGGCCGGCTGTTGGGCCAAACGGAGTCGAAGGATCTGCGGTTGTTCTGCAACGAATTTCTGATTCGCCACCGAGCTACGCGAGGAATCGGATCTTGTTCCGGACACAAATCTGTCGTTCAATAAACTCCCAGGCTCGCTCTTGAACACTGTCAAAGCCATCTATCCGGGCAGCTTCGATCCCCTGACCAACGGTCATCTCGATCTCATCGCCCGCGGCGCGAAGATCTTCGACCACCTGGTCGTGGCGATCCTGAAGAATTCAGAAAAATCGCCGCTGTTCCCGGTTGCCGAGCGGGTGGAGATGCTGCAGGAAGCAATCTCCGCCTTCGGCAATGTCACCGTGGCCACCTTCGATGGGCTGCTGGTGGACTTCGCCCGGCAGCAGAATGCCCAGGCGGTGCTGCGCGGCATTCGCGCCATCAGCGATTACGAATACGAGATGCAGATGGCGCTGATGAATCGGAGGCTGGCGCCGGGAGTGGAAACCGTGTTTCTACTCCCGGCGGAAAAGTATTCGTATGTGAGCTCGCGGCTGATCAAAAGCGTATTTCAGCTCGGCGGGTCGGTGGCCGGATTGGTTCCTCCGCAAGTGATCGCCCGGCTGGAAGCCCGCGTGCCCGCGACGGGGAGAGACGAAAAGCCGAAGGTGTGATCGCCCCGCGGGCGGGTCACCGCCGCAGGGTCCCGGAAGCCGCGGCGCGCGGCAGGGGCTCGAACTCCAGCTCGATCCCGTGGTCTTCCCGGGTTTTTACCTGCACCCGATCGAGCGACTCCACGATCCAGTCGGCGTCCTCCAACTGTTCCACGGTATGGGAAAAGGTGGTGGCGAGCACTCTGCACCCGGCGCAGCGACCGGCGATGGCCCCCGATCTGGAGTCTTCGACGACGATGCAGGAGGCGGGCGGCAGCCCAAGCAGCGCGGCGCCCATCAGATAAGGCTCCGGATGAGGTTTGCCGTTCGCAACCGCGTCCGCGGCGACGAATCGATCCGGGGCCGGAATCCCGGCGCAGGCCAGACGGGCGCGGGCGAGTCGGGCGGTCGCGGAGGTCACAATGGTCCAGAATCTTTGCGGCGTCGACTCGAGGATCCGGCGCACCCCGGGCAGCACCGCCAAGCCCTCGGTGTCGTTGATTTCCAATTCTTCAATCAGGCGCAGGTCGGCCTGGTGATCGCCCGCGGGCATCAGCTCCCGCAGCGTCTCCAGCGCCCGCCTGCCGTGAGCCGCTTGGATGGTTTCCGCAACGTCAAGGCCGCTCCGCTCCGCCCATTTCGCCCAACTGCGTTCGACCGATCCCAAGGAGCTGATCAAAATGCCGTCCATGTCGAACAGCAGGCCCTGAGCCGTTACCTTCATCCAGCACACCCTCCGCAGAGCATCGTTGGCCGGGATCGCGCTACAGCAAATCCTCGCGCAATCCCTCGAGTTCGTTGACGATTCGCCGGACCTCCTGGGATCGCTCCCTGGTGGTGATCAGAAGGGCGTCGCCGGTCTCCACCACGACCAGATCGTGGACGCCGACCAGCGCGACGAATTTATCCGGGCTGAAGACGTAGTTGCCGCGCGCGTCGACGGCCAGGGCTCCGGCCGAATCGGTCACGTTGCCGTCGCTCCCTCCCCGGATGGGAAGTTGATGCTCGTAGAGGGCGGCCCAGGAGCCGAGATCGTTCCAGCCGAAGTCCGCGGGCAGGCAATACAGGTTGGAATGATGCTCGCCTTTGCTGGAGCGCGGCTCCAGCACGGCGTAATCGATGCTGATGTTTTCGCACCGGGGATAGGCCGTCCGGAGGGCATCCTGGAAACCGGGAGTTCCCCAGGCTTCGGCAATCTCTTCGAGCAGCGGAGCGGTTTCGGAGAGATGCTCGCGCAGGGCGTTGGCCAGGGTCCGCGCGCTCCACAGGAAGATTCCGCTGTTCCAGAAATAGTTTCCGGCGGAGAGGAACTCCTCGGCGCGCTCCCGGTTCGGTTTCTCGGTGAAGCGGCGGACGCGCAGCAAGTCGTCGGTCAGGGCTTCGCCGCTCTCGATATAACCGTAGCCGGTCTCCGGACGGGTGGGCTGGATGCCCAACGCCACAATGTTCTCTCCCGCAGCGGCCAGCGCGATCCCCCGCTCGATCGTCGCGCGGAACTTCGCCTGGTCGGCAATGACGTGGTCGGCGGGGAACAGGCCGAGCACCGCATCCGGGGAGCTGCGCTCGATCAGGAAAGCGGCCAGGCCCGCGGCCGGCGCGGTGTTGCGGGCAACCGGCTCGCAGACGAGCTGCCCGGCGGGCAGGGTATGCAATTGATCCGCGATGGTTTCCGAGAGGAGCGTGTTGGCGATCACCCACAGGGATTCGGGCCGGGCCAGCGAGCCAAGGCGGTCCACCGTCTGCTGGATCATGGTCCGCTCTCCGTCGAGCGCCAGGAGCTGCTTGGCCCGGCGGCGGCGGCTTCTTGGCCAGAAGCGCGTTCCGCTGCCCCCGGCAAGAATGATCGGACGGAAATCGATCTCGGCCTTCATGGGGTTATCATCGCAGCTTTCGTGGCGGCTTTCCTGTCCGGTCTCCTGTCGCGGAAGCGACCCGCGGGGCCCGAGTCTCCGGCAGCATCGGGCTGCTGTTGCGTCACGCCAGGCCGGCGAAAAACTCCTTCATCCTGGCCAGCCCATCCCGCAGCGTGTTTTGCGAGACGGCATAGGACAGGAGGATGCGCCCGGGCGCCCCGAAGGCTTCGCCGGGAACGGTGACCACATGGGCCTCGTGCAGCAGCCGGCGGGCCAGTTCGGCGGAGCTGGCGATCCCGGTCTTGCGGAGCAAGCCGGAGACGTCGGGAAAGACGTAGAACGCGCCCTGAGGGGCGCGGCAGGAAATGCCGGGCATTTCGGCCATCCCGGCCAGAATGCCGTCGCGCAGGCGGAGATACTCGGCGCGCATTTCCGCCACGCATTCCTGTGGGCCATTCAGCGCGGCGACGGCGGCCTTCTGCACGATCGAGGCGGCTGATGAGGTGGATTGGCTCTGCAGTTTGCTCATGGCCGCGATAATCGGTTTTGGCCCGAGAGCGAAGCCGGCGCGCCACCCGGTCATCGCGTAGGTCTTGGAAAGCGAGCCCACCACCACCACATGATCCCGGGACTGCGCGAACGACCCGCCGGAAACCGGCGCGCCGCCGTAGCGGAGGTAGACGTAGCACTCATCGAGCAGCAGATAGATGCTGCGCTCCTGCGCAAAGCGCACGATGCGCTCCAGGTCGGAGTTTGAAACCACCGATCCGGAGGGATTGCACGGCGAATTCACGATAATGGCCCGGGTTCGCGAGGTGACCAGCTTTTCCACCGATTCGGCGGTGATGCGAAAGTCGTCGGTCCCCTCGGTCTGGAGGTAAACCGGCCTTCCGCCGGAATATTCGACAATGTCTTTGAACGAGACCCAATAGGGAACCGGCAGTATCACTTCATCGCCGTGATCCACGAGAACCTGGATGGCTTGGAAGATCGCCAGCTTGCCGCCGGTGGTGAAGATGGCTTCCTCGGCGCGATAATCCGAGCCGAAATCGCAGCAGTGACGGTCCACAATCGCTTTGCGCAGCTCCGGAATCCCGGAGACCGCGGTATAGCGGGTGAAGTTGGACTCGATGGCCGCGATGGCCGCGTCTTTGATGTGGCGGGGGGTGGGAAAGTGCGGCTCGCCCGCGCCGAAGTCGGCGAGATTGGCGCCCTGCGCGCGGAGCGCGGCGGCCTCCGCGGTGACGGCCATGGTGGCGGAGATCTCAATTCGCCCGATGCGGCCGGAGAGCAACCCGGCTTCTGTCTGCAAGCTCATGGCTGACATTCTATCGGAGACCGGGGACTCGCC
>JAJYZK010000137.1 GCA_021799945.1 Acidobacteriota bacterium | reverse complement strand
CGCGGAGATTCGCCGACGCTGCCTCCCCCGGCGCCGTCCTATCCATGGCGATGAACCATTATTCCGTGGCTCGAAAGATTACTGGACCGCGGCAGCGCCAGCAGTGGGGATAGGAATGGACAATCTCCTGCCGCGCCAGCAGCGCGCCGCGCCGCTCCAGCAAAGCGACGATGGGGTCGTTGGCCTGGAAGACGGTCAGTCCTTCGTACTCCGGCAGGCCGTCGCGCAGCCGCCCGGCGCCATCGACGCCCGATGCCGGCTGCAGGCCGTAGCGAAGGCCGGTGGCGAAGTCGTCGGCTCCGTGCGCCGGCGCGGTATGCACCGCGCCGGTGCCCTGCTCCGCCGTCACATATCCGGCCAGGACGCCGGGAATATCGCGGTCCAGGAATGGATGCCGGAAGAGGGCGTGTTCCAGTTTCGCTCCGGAAAATCGCGCGATTTCGCGGGCTTGCTCCAAGCCGCAGGCCGCCAGCGTTTCCGTCAATCTGGCCGCGGCGACCAGATAGGTCTCCTCCCCAACTTCGACGGCGACATAGTCCATCTCGGGATGAAAGGCGACGGCCATGGAGGCCGGAAGCGTCCAGGGGGTGGTGGTCCAGATGATGGTCGAGACCCGGCGGCCGGCCAGCCGGGGGTCGATCGCCTCCGGCGCGCTGCCCAGGCGGTAGCGCACGAAGACGCTGGGGCTGGTGTGGCTCTCGTATTCCACCTCCGCTTCGGCCAGCGCCGTGCGGTCGTGGATGCACCAGTAGACGGGACGCAGTCCCTTGTACACCAGGCCCCTTTCGAGAAACGCAAAGAAGGTCTCGACGATTTTGGACTCGTACTCCGGCGTCATTGTGGAGTAGGGCTGCGAGAAGCGCCCGAAAACACCCAGGCGCTCGAACTGGGTCCGCTGCAAATCGAGATACTTCTCCGCGTACTCGCGGCAGGCGCGCCGCACGGCGATGGCCTCCATCGCCAGCTTTTTGCGGCCAAGCTGCTCGTCGACTTTGATCTCGATGGGCAGGCCGTGGCAGTCCCACCCGGGAACGTACGGCGAGTCGAAGCCGGCCATGGTCTTCGACTTGACGACGAAGTCCTTCAGGCACTTGTTCAGCGCGTGGCCCAGATGAATGGGGCCGTTCGCGTAGGGAGGGCCGTCATGCAGAATGTAGCTGGGCCCCGCGCCCCGCGCCTCGCGGATCCGCTGGTAGAGGTCGGCCTGTCTCCAGGCGGCCAGTCGCAGGGGCTCGCTTTGGGGCAGATTGGCCTTCATCGGGAATTCAGTTTGAGGCAGGTTGAGTGTCGCCTTCAGCTCGGGCGAGGCCGGCATCGTCTCTCCAACAAAGTCGAATGATCAAGACAAAGAAGCGCTAGGGTGATTGTAGCGTTGCCGAGGAAAATCGGAGAGGGTCGGGTGGAGCCGGCGGGCTTCCGGCCCCGTCTAAAAACTTATAGAAGTGGGCTTTCTCCATATGAAAAAATGGAGTCTAATGTCGGTAAGGGCCCATTTGCGCGCCTCGGTCCGGTCTTGCCGCTGGAAGACAGGCGGGGCGACCATCCATAATACGGAGATATAGGGGAAGGGGATTCGTCGTTCTCTTCTCGCAGATGTCTATGGCGAATCAGGTCTTACTACCTCCCGAACTGGAACAGCGGAATGGACCGCCCGAACCGGCGTTTCTCACCGAGGTCGATTACGAGCCGATTTGGAAGACGATTGTCAACAACATCTATGACATCCTCTATCCGAAAAAGCTCCCTCCGCTGGTACTGACGTCAAAGCCGATCCCGGTCAAGGATCCGATGGCGGAGAAGCGCGGCCCAGCCTCCTCCATTGTGTCGGTCGTCACCCATGCCCTCATCATTCTAGCCATCGTGGCCGCATTTCTCTGGGCTCATAAGAAGGTGAAACAGAACGCGGCCATGCAGGTTACAAATGTCGATGTGCCGGAATACATGCCGATCGCGCCGAATGGACCGCAGATGGGCGGTGGAGGAGGCGGGGGTTCGCATGACGTTCTGCAGGCTCCCAAGGGAAAGCTGCCGAAGTTATCCCCGGAGCCGATTACGCCGCCCATGGTCATCAAGAACGATCATCCCAAGCTTGCGGTCGATCCGGCGATCATGATGCCGAAGGATATCCAGCTTCCCAATAACACGATGCCGAATCTGGGAGATCCCCGGACCAGCGTGGTCGGACCGGCCTCCAACGGCACGGGAATCAACGCCGGGATGGGCACGGGATCGGGGGGCGGCATCGGATCGGGCAACGGCAATGGATACGGGCCCGGGCAGGGTGGGGGCTATGGCGGCGGCGTCTACCGCGTCGGAGGCGGGGTCAGCGCCCCGCAGTTGATCTATTCGGTCGATCCGGAGTTTTCCGACGAGGCGCGCAGAGCCAAGTATCAGGGGGTCTGCGTCGTCTCCCTGATTGTGGATGCACAGGGCAACCCGCAGCGCGTGCAGGTGGTGCGTCACCTGGGCATGGGTCTGGACGAAAAGGCGGTCGAGGCGGTGAAGCAGTACCGCTTCAAGCCGGCCTATCTTCAGGGGAAGCCCGTTCCGGTTGAAGTCGATATCGAAGTCAACTTCCGCATCTATTGATCGTCTCTATTGATCGTCTCTAGCGACGCCGGCGGCTGAAGGGATTCCA
Organism: Acidobacteriota bacterium; assembly: GCA_021799945.1. GTDB lineage: Bacteria > Acidobacteriota > Terriglobia > Terriglobales > Acidobacteriaceae > PALSA-350. The sequence goes on along the minus strand of JAJYZK010000137.1, from coordinate 5,076 downwards.
TGGGCGGCGTCCACGCCTGGTTCTGAGCCCTGGTTCTGAGCCTTGTTCGGAGTCTTGTTCGGAGGCGGCGCGGTTGATTGCGCGGCCGATGGAGCATGGCCGATCGCCAATCCCGCCGGCCTGCCGTTCCGTTCGTGTAGTTGGGCCGCCGTGATATTTTGGCTTCGGCGGGAATTGCGAGAAGATTCCGCGCTGATTTTGGAGCCGAGCCATCCGGCCTCCGCGCCGGGCCGCTCGTCCGTGAAATCATCTTTGCCTTGGGGTAGGGAACTTGGATCAATTCAATCGCAGAAACTTTCTAAAGGCTGTGGGCGCCGCCGCCGCGGAAACGCTGGTGATCGGCGGCGCGAAGGTGCACGCGCTCGCGGCCTCGCAGAATGAGGAGCCGGCAAGGCCGATTTCGGCCAACGACCGCATTCAGATCGCACTCATCGGAGCCGGAGGGCAGGGACAAGGCGATACTCGACTGGCCTCCCGGATTCCCGGCGTGAAGGTCGTGGCGGCCTCGGACTGCTACTCCGGCCGGCTGCAGCGCGCCAAGGAGCTTTGGGGCGACGATATCTTCACCTCCCGCGACTATCGGGAGGTGCTGGCGCGCAAGGATATCGACGCGATTATCTGCGGCACGCCCGACCATTGGCACAAGCAGGTCTCCGTGGACGCCATGAAGGCCGGCAAAGACGTGTACTGCGAAAAACCGATGATCCACCGCTACTCCGACGGTCCGGAGATGATTGCGGCGGCCCGGCAAACCAACCGGATTCTGCAGATCGGCAGCCAGCGCGTCAGCTCGATCATTTACGCCAAGGCCAAGGAACTGCTGGATGCCGGGGCCATTGGCGAACTCAACATGGTCAGCGCCTGGTGGGACCGCAACAGCGCCGTGGGCGCATGGGACTACACCGTTCCGCCGGACGCATCGCCGGAGACCTGCGACTGGACGCGGTTTCTGGGGACCGCGCCGAAGATTCCCTTCGACCCCGAGCAGTTCTTCTGCTGGCGGAAGTGGAGCGCGTACGGAAGCGGAGTGGCCGGCGACCTGTTTGTGCATCTGTTCAGCGGAACGAATTTCGTCACCGGCTCTCACGGCCCGACCCGGGCCATGGCCACCGGCGGCATCCGCTTCTGGAAGGATGGAAGAAACGAGCCGGACCTGCTGCTCGGGCTGTTCGATTATCCGCAGGGCTTCAATCTTACCCTGCGGGTGAATTTCGAAAACGGCGGGCAGGAAAGCGAGGGCTTTGTCTTCACCGGCTCGGAGGGCACCATGACCATCGGCGGCAACGGGGTGAGCCTGAGCCACACTCCGCTCGAAAAGGCGCCCGGCCTGGTGATTGGAAGCTTTCCCGAAGCGATGCAAAAGGAGATTCGGGAGCAATACGACAAAAAGTATCCGCCCTCGTTTCCCACCGGGCCCACGTATGCGGCGAGCGAGAGATTTGCGGCGCCGGAAGGATACAGCGACAGCTACGATCATCTGAAAAACTTCTTTGCCGCGGTCCGGTCCCGCCAGCCGGTGGTGGAGGACGGCGTATTCGGATACCGCGCGGCCGGCGCCGCTCTGCTCAGCAACCTGAGCTACCAGCGGAAGGAGATTGTCCGGTGGGATCCGGAGCAGATGAAGCTGCTTTCCTGAACCGGCGACGTCGGGCGTCGAAGCGTCACAAAACAGCGGGAGCGGGCGGATGGGCGTTCTGGACAAGCAGGTGGTGATGGTGGCCGGGGCCAGCCGGGGCATCGGCCTCGCCATTGCCGAGGCGACGGCGGCGGCCGGAGCGGTCACCTTGGTGGCGGCGCGGTCGAAACCGGAACTCGACGCCATCGCCGGGCGGATCGGCGGCCGGGCGATCCAACTGGATTTTACGGATGAAGATTCGATCTCCCGCGCCGCCGAGGAGGCCGGCGAGGTCGATGTGCTGATCAACGTGGCGGGCATGAACATCCGCAAGCCATTCGAGGACTATACCCGCGAGGAAATCGAGCGCCTGATGCAGACCAACTTTACCGGCCTGGCGCGCCTCACCCAACTGGTGGGTCGGAGAATGATCCGCCGGCGAAAAGGCAAGGTGATCCACATCGGCAGCCTTTCCTCCCTCCTGGGCGTTCCCTACATCTCCATCTACGCGGCCACCAAGGGAGCGCTCGGGCAGCTTACGCGAGCGCTCGCCGCGGAATGGGGAAGGCACAACATCACGGTGAACTGCATCGCGCCGGGATTTATCCTCACCGACCTGACGCGCGAAGTCTGGAAAGACGAGAAGATGCTCGAATGGCTCGCGGGATCGCAGGCCATCGGCAGGCTGGGGACGCCGGAGGACATCTCCGCTCTCGCGGTTTTCCTCGCCAGCCCGCAGTCCGACTATATAACCGGGCAGATTATCGCGGTCGATGGGGGGCACAGCACTACGACAATCTGGCCGTTTGAGCCGCATCGATAGCGGCCTGCCGGCGCTCCTGCGGATTTCGCGCCCAACCTCGCGCTCGACCCCGGGCTCAACGAAGACCTGCGCCGCCGGGCGGCGCGCCGCTGCCGGGTTGCCCCCCAGGCTCCCGGCGGGCTTTGCCGCAGCCATGGCGGGCGCGCGCGCCGGCCGCAATTCCCGTTTCCGAATGCTTGTTTCAATCCGGGTCAATCTCCGGCCGATTGGAGAGAAATGGCGCGAAAGCCCCCGCGCCCTGGCCTAATATCGCCATGGGACTCCCCTCGGGCGGAGCCGAACAGACGGCGTCATGCGCACGCTTCCGGAAATCGTCCTGATTGGCCTGTTGGCCGCGGCCACCGCGCCGCCCGCATTTTCCTGGGCTGCGGAGGGTCACCGGATCATCGCGCGGATTGCCGAGGACAATCTCAGCGCGGCGGCTCGCTCGAATGTGCGGCTGCTGCTGCCTGGAGAGGACGGCGACGAACTGGTCTCGGTTGCCGACTGGGCCGACCAGGTGCGCGGCGCGCTACCCTTCACCGATCCGTGGCATTACGTGGATATTCCCTTCTCGGCGGAGGGATACTCGCCCGGTAGAGACTGTCCCCAGGGCGCCTGCGTGGTCGCGAAGATTGAGGAGTATTCCGCTGTGCTTGCGGATGTCGGGCGACCCACGGCGGAGCGCCGCGAAGCGCTGGTCTGGCTCGTTCACCTGGTCGGCGATATCCATCAGCCATTTCATGCGATCGGCGAAGCGCGCGGCGGCAATGACATCGACGTCACGTTCTTTGGCGCGCAGCTTTGCGGCCGGCGCGATTGCAACCTGCACGCCGTCTGGGACTTTGCGATGATCGACCGCTTTCCGGGAAGCGAGACGCAATATGCGCGGAGCCTGGAGGAGAGCATCGCGAGCCGGAGCATGACCGCCGGGGAGATGGCTCCGGAGCGCTGGGCGGACGAGTCCTTCGATCTGGCCCGGAGGGCGCTGGTCGCCCCCGAAACCGACCTGGGAGCCGCATACTTCCGGCAGGAGGGTCCTGTCATGAACCGCCAGCTCGCTCTCGCCGGGCTGAGGCTTGCCGCGCTGCTCAACCGGGATTTAGGGAATCTCTGACTCTGGTTGCGGTCGAGCCAGGAGATTCCAGGCTTCTTCCGGGCGCTGATGGACAAACCGATGGGTCGGCAGCCCTCCGGCGGGTTCAGCGCGCCGGTTCAGCGCGCCATGGGCGCGGCGGAAGGAGCCAGTTGAGGAAGAGGGAGGGCGGGGCGATCGCTCCGGCCGGATCGCGGACCGGGCTCGACAGGAATTTGCGGGGATAAGTTGTTGATTTTATGGTGCGCCCAGAAGGATTCGAACCTCCGGCCTATTGATTCGTAGTCAATCGCTCTATCCAACTGAGCTATGGGCGCACATGACGGCTGGCGGCGGACAGAAACTCCGCGCACAACACTCTGACAACACTCTTAAGATAGCAATTGCCGGTCCTATTTGGCCAGAGCCGGAGCATCCTGCTGCGGCAGCAGGGAAACCTCTTCCAGAATCGCGAAACCAGCCCCCCGGAGCAGCCGGGCCACCAGCTCCCGGGTGAGCCGGGTGGCGTCGAATTCCACGCGGACCGACATTTCTTCCGGATTCACGCGCACCCTTCGGATGCCGTAGACCTCTCGAACCTTGCCCAGGGCCAGCATCGCCGCCTCGGTGGGCGGGAGTTCATAGCGGAAAAGAACATCGACGTTTGTGGTCATCGCAGTTCAGGATATCAAGTCCGCAAGCGGTCGCCCCGCTCCAGGCGGGAGATAAACTCCTGGATCTCCGGGGTCGTCCAGTCCACCGGTCCAATGAACTTGCGGCGGATGTGGCCTTCGGGTCCGATGATGTAGCTTTCCGGCGGACGGGTGGTGCCGAAGGCGAGGTTGGATTGCTGCGAAAGATCGAGGATGGTGGTGATCCCGGTAATGTGATTGTCCGTCAGAAACTGACGGTATGCGGCCGCATCCTGGTCAAAGCTCACGGCCAGAACCTCGATCGCGGGATTTTTCCGCTGCAGGTCGATGAGAGAAGGGAACTCCGCCAGGCAGGGAGCGCACCAGGAGGCCCAGAAATTCAGCACCACCACCTTGCCGCGATACTGATCGAGCCGAAGCTCTCGGGCGCCGTCATGAATGACGATGTCCGGCGCCAGGAGGCCCAGTTGTCTGGGATGGTCGCCGCGATTGCAGCCGACCGCCAGCAGCAGGAGCAGAAGCACGAGCGGCGATGTGCGGATCCGCGCAGACACAACTCCTATAATAGCGGGAACCCATGCGTCTCACCGTGATCGTTCCGGCTCGCGACGAGGCCGACGTGATCGCCGCCTGCCTGCAATCCATGACCGCGCAATCCGAAGCCGGCTTCCAGATCGGAGAGGACTGGGAGCTGCTCCTGGTGGATGATGGGTCCTCGGATGAGACCCGGGCCATCGCCGAGGGGTTGACCGCGGTGACCGTGCTGTCCGCGCCGCCCCCGCCCGCGGGCTGGACCGGCAAGGCGAATGCCGCCTGGAGCGGGGCCAAAGCGGCTCGCGGCGAATGGCTTCTGTTTACCGACGCCGACACCGTGCACGAAGCCGGCAATCTGTGCCGCGCCGTCCACGAAGCGGAGCGGGAGCGGGTCTCC
>JAJYZK010000136.1 GCA_021799945.1 Acidobacteriota bacterium | reverse complement strand
GATCGCCGGCAGCAGAGAGACCGTCGGATAATACTGGGCGCGGGCGGCCTTCACCGCATAGAGCGCCTGCATATATTGCGCATAGGTCATCTTGAGGGTCTGGTTGGAGATGGCAACCTTCTCTTCCAGCCGGTTGAGCTGCGGATCGCCGTAAATCTCCCACCAGCTCCCGCGCAGCGCGCTGTCGGCCGGATCCACCTTTTTCCATCCTCCGCCGACCGGATTGGGCGGCGGCGTGGCGGCCTCCTTGAACGCGGGAGGCGTGGGCGCCGACGGGCGCCGATAATTCGGCCCGACCGTGCATCCGGCCAGCAGCATCGCGAAGCCCGCCAGGAGCAATGCGGGCGTTCTGAACCGGAGATGTCCATGCGGTCGGAACGCCACCGGCTGCGCCGCCGCCGCGCCGGCCGGCATCATCGCGTGCCGCTCCCCGCCGAGATCGCTCCGCCCGCTTCCCCCGGCAGCGGCCGATCGGGCTGCACCACCTGCACGGCCTCGCCATCGATCAAAGAATCGGGGGGATTTTGAATCACCTCGGAGTCCGGAGGCAGGCCGCTGACTACCTGAATGGTTGTGCCGTCATCCTCCGTGACGTGGATGTTATACAGCTTTGCCTGGTCGCCGTGCGGACCTTTGACCACGGTCCCTACCTGCAATCCCTGGGCGCGGAAGATGAGCGCGGGCACGGGAACAATCACAGTCGGGTAACCGGCGTTGAGGGGGAGATGCACTTCCGCCAAGGCGCCGGGGGCCAGCTTGCCGTCCCGGTTGTCTACATCCACTTCCACCAGAAGGGTGCGCGAGCTGGGGTCGATGGCCTGCGCGGTGCGCACAATTTTGCCAGGAAACCTCCTCCCCGGATACTCCGGCAAGGTAAGCTCGGCCTTGACCCCCGGAACCGCGCCTCGCACGTAGGGCTGCGGCACGTTGACGTAAACGCGAAGAACATCGATCGATTCGATGTGGAAGAGCTGAGTGCCCGCCTCAGTGGCCGCCCCGGCGTTGATGAGTTGGCCAATATCGATGTTGCGCGCCGTGATCACGCCGTCGAAGGGAGCGTAGACCCGCTCAAAGGACTGCAAGGCCTCCAGCCGCTGCACATTCGCCTGCGCCGACTTGACGGCGGAAGCAGTGGAGGACTCCTGGGTCACGAAGCTGTCCTTATTCAGCGCGGAGACGGCATTCTGGGTGAGCAGGCCTCGGTAACGGGCGGAATTGATCGTCGCCAGCCCGGCGTTGGCCTGCGCCGTAACCAGGTCCGCGCGCGCCTGCAACAACTGTTGATCGAGCTCCGGGGTGCTGATCACGGCGAGCAACTCTCCCTGCCTGACGCGCGCGCCGATGTCGTGATACCACTTTTCCAGGTATCCGTCGGTCCGCGCATAGACCGGCGAGTCGATGTAGGCGTACATATTGCCGGGCAGGATCAACTCGTCCACCGGCTTGCCGGGAATGGGTTTGGCCACCATCACGGTGGGCGCAGCCAGTTCATTCGTTTCATGCGCGAGCTGGGCGCGGGCGCGCAGCCGCGGCACGATGCCGCCGATGGCCGCGAACACCGCAGCAACCAGCAGGACGGCGATCAGAATCAGGGCGGTCCGCGGCGAAATCGTCCGGGGACTGGGCGCGGAGCCGTGCGCCTCGGCAGAGTTCGGCATTCCGGGATCGTCGCTTTCCCGATTCATCCTGCAACCACCCTCCCTGCGCCTTTCCTACTCATCGCCGGTCATGGCAATGGCCTCGCCGCGGTGGCCCCGGCGCTCCATCCAGCCGTGCACGACGCTGAAGAACGTCGGCACAAAAAACAGCGTCGCCACCGTCGCGAACAACAGGCCGCCGATGACGGCGCGCCCCAGCGGAGCGTTTTGTTCGCCGCCGTCCCCCAGTCCGAGGGCCATGGGCACCATGCCGATGATCATGGCCAGCGCGGTCATGATCACCGGCCGAAAGCGGGTGAAACCGGCCTGCAGCGCCGCATTGCGCGCGTCGCCGACATTGGCTTCGAGCTGCTCCCGCGCGAAGCTGACCACCAGAATCGAGTTGGCTGTCGCTACTCCCATGGTCATGATCGAGCCGGTAAGAGCCGGCACGCTGATGTGCGTCCCGGTGAGAAACAGCATCCACACGATGCCCGCGAGCGCCGCCGGAAGCGCGGCGATGATCAGGAAGGGATCGAGCCACGACTGGAAGTTGACGACGATCAACAGGTACACCAGAAGGATGGCGAACGCCAGCCCGCCGATCAAACCCTCGAAGGAAGAGTTCATGGTCTGAACCTGGCCGCGCATCACCAGCCGGGAGCCCCGCGGAAGCTGCTTTCGGTAGCGTTTCAGGATGACGTTGATACGGTCGGAGACGCTGCGCAGATCGGACCCGACCACATTCCCATACAGATCGATCACCGGCGCAATGTTGTAGTGACTCACGGCGGCGGGCTCCGCGTCTCTGCTGATGGCCGCCACATTTCCCAGCACCTGGATCGGCTGGCCCCCCATATAAGCCGGATTGGTCACCCCAGGGGTCTGCGGCGGAGCGTTCAGGGTAACCGAGGTGGGCGGATTGACTCCGCTGGTTACGGGCAGGCTCCTCAGATCGTTGAGCGTATCGAAATCGTATTGCGGCGCCTGGGCGGCAATGCTATAGCTTACGCCGGTTCGCGGATCGAGCCAGAAGGTGGGCGCGGTCTGGAAGCTCCCGCTGCTGGCCACCAGCAAACTCTGGGCCACATTGGCCTGGGTGAGGCCGATATCCTGCGCCCGCGCGCGATCCACGTCCACCCTGAACAGAGGGTTGTTGAAAGGCTGCTGGATGTGCAGATCGGTGATGCCCGGCACGTAACTGACGTCGTTTAGAAGGCGATAGGCGATCGGCCGGTTGGCGGCCACATTGAATCCGATGAGCTGGATATCGATCGGCGAAGGCAATCCGAAGTTCAGAATCTGGGTCACCATGTCGGCGGGAAGGGTATAGAAAACCGTTCCTGGAAACTGGCGCGGCAGGCTGTATCGAAGCTGCTTGAGGTAGTCCTCCGTCGGGTGATGCTTTTTCGTGAGCGACACCGTGATGTCGGCGTCCGCCGGCCCGACGACGCCGGTGCTGCTGTAGGAAAGATTCAGCCCCGAGTAGGGAATCCCAATGTTGTCAATGATGGTAACTAATTCGCTCTTGGGGATGACGCGGCGGATCGCATTGTCGACCTGATCGCAGAGATTGGCCGTCTCTTCAATCCTCGTGCCGGTCTGCGCGCGCACGTGAATCAGGAATTGCCCGGCGTCCACCGACGGAAAGAAGTCCTGGCCGAGCCAGGGGTACAGAAGGACAAAAGAGCCCACGGTGAACACCAGAAACAGCATCAGAAAGACGCCGCTATGGTCGACCGCCAATTGCAGCAGGGCGAAGTAGCCGCTGCGCAACCGCTCAAACCGCTCTTCAAACGCAAGCTGCGCGCGGACCAGGGGATTGCGGCTGGCCCTCTTTTTGCTCTCCGCTGCGGGATCGTGCTCCTGCAGCAGATACTTGGCCATCGTCGGCACGATCGTGCGGGAAAGAAAATAGGAGGCCAGCATGGCGAAGACCACCGCTTCGGCCAGCGGCACGAATAGAAACTTGGCTACCCCCCCGAGAAAGAACATGGGGACGAAAACGATGCAGATGGACAGGGTGGAGACAAAGGCGGGGACGGCGATTTGCGCCGCGCCGTCCAGAATGGCCTGCTCCACCTCTTTACCCTCTTCCAGGTTCCGATTGATGTTTTCGATCTCGACCGTGGCGTCGTCCACCAGAATGCCCACGGCCAGCGCGAGTCCGCCCAGGGTCATGATGTTGATCGTCTCTCCCAGAGCCCCCAGAACAATGAGGGAGACCAGAACGGAGAGCGGAATGGACACCGCGATAATCAGGGTGCTGCGCCAGCTCCCCAGGAAGACCAGGATCATGATGGCCGTCAGGCAGCCGGCGATGATCCCTTCCCGCACCACGCCGTCGATCGCGCCGCGGACGAAAATCGACTGATCGCCCAGCGGGGTCATGCGGAGCTGGGGCGGCAACTGCTGGGCCAGCATGGGAAGCATGTGGTACACGTCGCCGATGATCTTCAACGTGGAGGTGCCGCCGTTCTTGATCACGGAGATCAGCGCAGCCCGTTGCCCGTCCACGCGGACGATGTTGGTCTGCGGCGGGAAGCCGTCCCGCACATGCCCGATGTCGTGCAGGGTGACGACGGCCCCGTTGACCTGTTTAATGGGGAGATCGTTCAACTCGGCGATGGTCTCCGGCGCGCTGTTGGTCTCCAGTTCGTACTCGAACAGACCGAGCTTCATGGTCCCCACCGGCAGGATCAGATTCTGAGCCGAAATGGCGTTGACCACATCCGCCGGGGACAGGTTCTTGGCCTTCAGCAGGTCGAGGTTCAGATCCACCTGGACCTGTCGCATCTTGCCGCCATAGGGGAATGGAATGGCCGCGCCCTCCACCGTGACCAGTTGGGTGCGGATGAAGTTCAGCGCATAGTCGTTGAGCTGCTGCTCGGAAAGCCCCTGCCCGGAGATTCCCAACTGCAGAATCGGAACGCTGGAGGCGGTGTAAGTAATGACCAGCGGCGGGGTGGTCCCCGGCGGGAGCTGGCGCAACTGCGTCTGCGAGATGGCCGTCACCTGGGCCACCGCGGCGGCGATATCCACGTGCGGCTGGAAGAATATCTTGACCACCGCGACCCCATACATGGACTGGGACTCAATGTGTTCAATATCGTTGACGGTGGTGGTAAGCGCGCGCTCGGTGATGTAGATGATGCGGTTCGCCATGTCCTCTGGGGCCAGCCCTTGATAGTTCCAGATGACGCTGACGACTGGAATGTTGATATCCGGGAAAATATCGACCGGAGTATTCAAGATCGAGACGGGACCAAGGATCAGAAGCAACAGCGCGAGAACGGCGAAGGTGTACGGCCGCCGCAGCGCAAGTCGAACAATCCACATTTGCTTCGTTCACTCCAACGACGCGTTTTCCTCCGCTCGCGCTGGACGAGCGGGGCGTGAAATTCAGTGCTGACGAGCGATCGAGAGAAACGGGGCAGAATGGCGCAAAGCTAGGGTAGCCGGTCCGCCGCCGCTTTCCTATCTGGGTCAACGCTTGCTGGGACGGTTCAGATATCGATTGTATCGCGCTGCAGAAGCTTAAGCAGCATTATACGTTTGAACCCGCGGGCGCCGCGAATCGCGGGACCGATCGCGGCGGCAGGCGGCTTGGGATCAGTGGGAGAAGGCCGGCTCCAGGGAGCGGCGGGAGAGGGTCGCGGCGGCGGCCGGAAAGTAGGCGTTCGCCGCATACTGCTCGAGCATCCGGTGGGTGTTGAAGTACGATCCATTCAACGCGATGGTGGAGCGCATCAACCGATTCCAGCCCGGGCGGTCGCCCGCGTAAAGCGGCAGGATCGACGATTCGAGCTTGGCGTAGAGCGCCGCAGCCTCTTCTTCCGGCGTATCCAGGTCAGGAATCGCCCATCCGGTGATGCCTTCAATACACCCCTCCATCCACCAGCCGTCGAGGATGCTGAGGCTGGGCACGCCATTGAGCGCGGCCTTCATGCCGCTGGTTCCGGAGGCCTCCAGCGGACGCCGCGGAGTATTCAGCCAAAGATCGACGCCGGCCGTAAGCCGCGCTCCCAGGCTCCATTCGTAATTCTCCAGATAGGCCACTTTGAGCGCATGGGACCGCAGGGCCGCCTTGGCCTCGAATATGCGGCGGATCAGGCTCTTGCCCGGTTCGTCCTGGGGATGCGCCTTGCCGCTGAACAGGATCTGGATTCCCCCGAATCGCTCCGCGCATCGGGCCAGCCTCTCGGGATCGCTGAAGAGCAGGTCGGCCCGATTGTAGGTAGCCGCGCGGCGCGCGAAGCCCATGGTGAATACTTCGCTGTCGAAGCCCGCTCCCGCGCTCCGGTTCACCATCTCCAGAAGCGCGCGCTTGGATTCGGCATGCGCCCCGGCGATCTCGCCGGGAGAAATCTCGATGGCGTAACGCAGCCGCAGGTTGTCTCTTCGCCAGCCGGTGAGCCGGCGGTCGAAGAGCTCCTGCAGCGGGGCCGACAACCAGGTGGCCGCATGCACCCCATTCGTAATCGCGTCGATTTCGTACTGCGGAAACATCTCCCGCGAAACCCTGCCGTGTTGCATGGCCACTCCGTTCACGAAGCGCGAGCAGGCCAGAGCCAGACAGGTCAGGTTGAATGCGCCATCGGAGCGTGCGCCCATGCGCTCCAGCAGACCGGCCAGCGCGCCGCCAAGTATGCGGCCGGCCTGCTCCGGAGAGAAGCGGTCGTGCCCGGCCGGAACCGGAGTATGCGTGGTGAATACACAGAGATGCCGAACCGCGCCGACATCCTCCGGCCGGATCGGGGCGCTCATGTCGCCGCCCAGGCGCCGCTCCATCAGCGCCGCCGTCAGCAGCGCGGCATGCCCCTCGTTCATGTGATAGACGCGGACCTTGCAGCCCAGCGCCTCCAGCATGCGCGCGCCGCCGAGGCCGAGAACTGCTTCCTGGCGCAGCCGGTAATCGCTGTCCCCGCCGTAAAGATGGTCGGTCAGGGCGCGATCGCGGGCTTCGTTCCGCTCCAGGTCCGTATCCAGAAAATAGATCGGGACGACGTGGCCATGCACCCCCTGGAGATCGTAGCGCCAGGCCCGCACCGCGACGACCCGGCCTTCCATCGCCACTTCGACCACCGGCGGCTGCAAGCGCAGCGCCGTTTCAAAATCCCACGGCTGTTCCACCTCGCTCTGCACGCCCGCGGCGTCCAGGATCTGCCGGAAGTATCCCTTCCTGTGCAGCAGAGTCACCGCCGCCATGCCGAGCCCAAGGTCGGCCGCCGAGCGCAGCGTGTCGCCGGCCAATACGCCCAGTCCCCCGCTGTAGGTGGGCATTCCGGGAGATACCGCAATTTCCATGGAGAAGTAGGCGACGATGCCTTCCTGCTGCGAGAGGTGCGCCGGAAGACTTTCTCCGGAACGATTTGCAAAGCCCATTCCGCCAATCTCCCCGAGGTCGCAGACCCTGTCCGGAGCCCGAACTGAATCCGAAGCCGGATCCGAAACAGGGCCGGCTTCGTCCCCGGCCGGCGGCGCCATCGGGAACGGCGGCCGGCGGCTCAGGTTGGATGCAGTCGCTCTCGCTTCATTCTAGTCGCCGGATAGACGGATTCGAAGTTGGCTCCGCTGATACTTCCGTGCGCGGATTTTTACCGCTTCCGTGGGATCGCGAATCGGAACGGATAGGTGGAGCCGCTTTCGATGGAGACGTCATCGAGAGGCCTGTATCGAATCCGGTCAAAATGAAACATCCCGATCCTCCGCGCCGACATCGCTCGGAGGATCGGGATGGAAATTGCGTTCGTCGCGGCGGCTCAGACTCCAACCGGGCGCCCCACGACTTCGAAGCGCAGCCGGTTCTGGAGCGGATCGGCTTCGATGCGCACCCGGTCTCCGGCCAACACCTCGCCATCCAGGATTTTGAGGGCCAACGGATCCTGAATCAGCCTCTGGATGGCCCGCTTCAGCGGGCGCGCGCCATACTGCCGGTCGTAGCCGGTCAGCAGAAGCTGGCTGCGCGCCTCCGCCGTGATCTCGATGGAAATCCTCCTCGGCTCCAGCAGTCTGCGCAGATCGCCCAGCCGCAGGTCGACGATATGCGCCAGTTCGCGCTCGGCCAGCGGATGAAAGACCA
>JAJYZK010000135.1 GCA_021799945.1 Acidobacteriota bacterium | reverse complement strand
ACCTGGACATGGTGGACGCTCCGGGCAGAACGGCCACCGCTTCGCTGAGCGGAGTTCTCTACGATTATGAGGACTCGACCGCATTTTCCAACTACAACGCGCTCACCGTCAGCGCGCAGCGGCGGCTTCACTCCGGCATCGCCCTCAGCGCCTTCTACACCTACAGTCACAGCATCGACGACGCCAGCTCCATCGGCGGCAACGGGGGCACGGGTCTCACCGTCGTGCAAAACTGGCAAAACCCACTGGCCGAGGAATCCAATTCGAGCTTCGACATCCGCCATCAAGTCAATGGAACATTTCTGTATGAGCTGCCCTTCGGACCGGACACCCACCTTCTCACCACCGGTTGGGCCGGCCGCGCCGCCAGCGGACTTTCGGTCTCCGGCACCTACGACTTCGCCACCGGGAAGCCCCTCACGCCCGCGTATGCCGCGGCGGTCAACGACGTTTCCCGGGGCAGCACCGGATCGTTGCGCCCCGACCGCGTCCGCGGCATTCCGTTGCGCGCCGGCGGCACGCTGACGCAATGGTTTAACCCGGCGGCCTTCGCCCCCCCGGCGGAGGTCTATGGAACCGCTTCACGCTTCTCCGTGCCGGGGCCGGGGACGGTATCGGTGAATATGTCTCTCTCCAAAACCGTTCGTTTCGCGGAGACCCGCACCTTCGAGATGCGCGCCACATCCACGAATATCTTCAACACCGTCCAATATGCAGGTGTGGACACAACCCTGGGATCGGCGACCTACGGCCAGGTGACTTCGACCGCAAATATGCGGCAGTTCACCTTCATCGCCCGTTTCCGGTATTAGCCATGAGAATCTCCGGCATACTTCGGGCTATCGCCATGGGCGCCGCCCTCCTGCTGGCGGCGCCGCTGTTCCCGGCGCAGCAAGTTCCGCCAACTCAGCCGGCGCAGGGCAATCCGCAAACGCAACCGCCCAACGTCCCTCAATCCGGCAGTCGAAGCCCCTTCACTCTCAAGGTCAACAGCAATCTGGTGCTCACCAACGTCGTGGTCCGCGACAAGAAGACGGGGGAGATCGTCCGCGGTCTCACGGCCCGGGACTTTTCCGTGCGGGAGAACGGAAGACCGCAACAGATCCTCAGCTTCGACTTTGAAAGCGTGGACCAAGCGGCGCCTCTGAACGAGGCGACCATCTCGGGCAAATCTCCCGCAGCCGCCCCTTCCGCCATCATGGGTTCCATAAACCGGGCCGCAACTTCGCAGGAGCTGCGCAATCACCGGCTGATCGTTTTGTTCTTCGACCTGACGTCCATGCAGCCGGACGATCTGGAGCGGGCGCAGGAGGCGGCGCGCCACTATATCCAGGGCCAGATGCAGCCTGCGGACCTGGTTTCCGTGATATCCCTGGACCAGACCCTCTCGCTCGATCAGGACTTCACGTCCAGCAAGCCCCTGCTGCTGCAGGCGGTCAACAGCTATTCCGGAACCCAGGGCGCCGGATTCGGACTGGGCGCCACCAGCACCACCAATCAGATAGAGGACGCCACCTCCTTCACCCCGGACGAAGAGGAACACAACGACATCAACACGGACCGCGAGCTGTTCGCATTTCAGGACATTGCCCACGCCCTGAACTATATCGACGAGAAAAAATCCCTGCTTTATTTTTCCGGCGGCATTCAGCGCGACGGCATTGAAAATCAGGCCTCGCTGCATGCCGCCGTGAACGCGGCGGTGCGGGCCAACCTATCTATTTATTCGGTGGATTCCCGCGGCCTGCAGGCCATCTCTCCGCTGGGCGACACGACAACCGGGAGCCTGCGAGGGAGCGCGTCCTTCAACGGCGTGGCCCTGCAAAACAACTTCTCCTCGAACTTCGATACCCAGGAGGTCATGGCGACTCTTTCGTCGGATACCGGAGGCAAGGCGTTCTTTGACTCCAACGATTTCTCCCCCGCCTTTACTCGGATCCAGAACGACACCTCCGCCTATTACGAAATCGGCTACCGCTCCACAGACCTTCGCATGGACGGGCGATATCGCCGGCTCAGCATTAAAGTGAATCGTCCCGGCCTCCGGCTGGAATACAGGCCAGGCTACTATGCCCCCGCCGACTACCGGCATTCCTCCAAAGAGGACCGCGAACGCCAGTTAGAGGAGCAACTGGAGAGCGACCTGCCCGCCACCGACCTCGAAGTCTACCTGCAAAGCTACTACTTCCGCGCCGATGCAGCCTCGGGGCCGCTCCGCTTCGTCGTGCCCGTCTCTCTGATCGTTCCCGGATCGCAAATTCCATTCATTCAGAACGGCGATCGCGGCAAAGCCACCCTCGATATCATCGGCCAGCTAAAAAACGCCGCGGGGCAGGACGCAGCCGACATCCGCCAGACCGTCAAGCTGGCCATCGATCCCTCACAAAAGGCCCCGGAGAAAAACATCCAGTACACCACCAGCTTCAACCTTCCCGCAGGCAAATATCGCTTGAAGTTCGTTCTCCGCGAGAATCTGACCGGCCGCATGGGCTCGTTTGAAACCGACATCGACCTGCCCGACTTCAAGAAACAGCCGGTAAAACTCAGTTCCATCGTGCTCTCCAACCAGCGTATCGCCGGAGCCCCCAAAGGGGACGCCAGCCCGCTGATCAGCGGCGGCTATACCCTGGTTCCGGACGTGGCGCATCTGTTCCGCACCGACCAGCATCTCTACCTGCTCTACGAGATGTACGATCCTTCGCCGGGCCAAGCCGGCCGCGGCCGGAAACCGGCGGCGAACGCTGCGGGCGGCCACCCCGGCGGGATGCAGGTGCTCACCAGCATTGAGTTTCTGCGGGGCTCGGCAAAGGTATTCGAGACTCCCCTGGTGCAGGCGACCAGCCTGAATGTGCCGGCGCGGGACGCCATCTCCTTCGCCTTCGATATCCCTCTCGGCCAGCTCACGCCCGGTCTCTACATCTGCCAGGTGAACGTGATCGACGATGCGGGCGGGGACTTCAGTTTTCCCCGGCAGGCGCTTCTGGTGCGCCCGGCCGACCAGCCGGCGGCGCCGGCCGCGGCCGCTCCATCTTCGGCGCGCTGAGCCTTGACGGCCCCCGCTGGCCCGCCACTGTAGGATGGACCGCCGAAGACTTCCAATCCCTGTCGTCCTGAGCACAGCGAAGGATCTGCTGTTTCAGCGATTTCCGCATAGCAGCCCAGCCTCCATGTATGCTGGGAACTCCGGGAACGCCACACCCAGGAACGTAACAAAGGGAGGAGAGAAAGCAGTGACGGAAAGCATGAAGGAACGCAGCATTGAACGCATTCAGGTCAGCGGCGCGCCGCGTCCCGGCGGCCCCTATTCGCCGGCCGTCCGGGCTGGAGATTTTCTGTTTGTATCCGGCCAAGGGCCGGTGGAGCCCTCCACCGGCAAGATGCAGGCGGAGGCCAGCGTGCAGGACCAGACCAGGCTCGTCCTGCGGAACATCGAGACCATCCTGCGGGGCTGCGGCGCGGAGATGAAAGATGTGGTCAAATGTTCGGTCTTTCTGCTCGATGCCGCGGATTTCAGCGCGATGAACGAGGTCTACGCCGAGGTATTCGGCAGCGATAAGCCCGCGCGAACCACGATCGCAGCCGGGATGGTGGCGCCCGGCATGAAAGTTGAGATCGATTGCGTCGCCTATCGGCCGCGCTGACCCCGGTCTCCGCGGCCGCTACGCGAACGGCCGCGGGAATCCTCTTTTCGCTATCTCCGAAATCGGAACCGCACGATGCCGTAACTGTGCCGATGAATCGGGAAAAGCGAAGGAAGCCCATTGAAAATGCCGCCCCTGGAAAACGGCGCGAAAACGGCGCGCAGCACTGGCCATTTCGTAATTACGAAGTTGCAGCGAATCGCTTACGGATAACTCCCCTCTGAACTCCAAGTAATGAACTCCAAGTAAGTCGGCCGGAAGATCGGATCTTCCAATACGGCCCGCCGAGCCAACCCTCCCTTTCCGCGTGGTACTTTGTTTGAGTCCCCATGTCCGCCGCCTCTCGTCCGGTCCGGGTTCTCTACGGCGCAGCCATCTTTCTGGGCGCCTTTCTGCTCTTCGCCATCGAGCCCATGGCGGCCAAGCGACTGCTGCCGGCGCTCGGCGGCTCGTCCGCGGTCTGGATCACCTGCCTCGTTTTCTTTCAGAGCGCCCTGCTCTTCGGCTATCTTTACGCCCATGCCCTGGCCCGCCGCGCCCAGGCAAACTGGCCCTCGCTGCTGCACACCGGCCTGCTTGCCCTGGCGGCGATCCTGCTGGCCGCGGCCCCCCGGCCGGACCTCGGTCGCTCCTCGGGCCATCCGGTCACAGCCATCTTCACGGCCCTTTCGCTGACCATCGGACTGCCGTTCCTGCTGCTGAGCTCGACCGGCCCCCTGCTTCAGAACTGGTGGGCCCGACAGCAGCAGAGCCGCATCCCCTGGCGCTTCTTTGCGCTATCGAACGCCGGATCGTTGCTCGCCCTGCTGGTCTATCCATCGCTCATCGAGCCGCGGCTCGCGCTCAGCCGCCAGCGCATCTGTTGGGGCTGGGGCTTCGCCCTGTACGCCCTCCTCTGCGCCGGCCTTGCCTGGCGCGTGCGCTCGGCCGGCGCCCTCCCGGAACCCGATGCCCCGCCGGCCGATGCCGCTCTTCCCCGTTGCATGCGCGCCCGGGTTCTCTGGTTTCTGCTCCCCGCCGCCGCGGCCATGCAACTCTGCGCCGTCACCAGCCACCTCAGCGAAAATATCGCCGCGATCCCCCTGCTGTGGATCCTGCCTCTGGCCGTCTACCTGATCACCTTTATCCTCGCCTTCGAATTTCCGGGATTTTACCGCCGGTGGATCGTCAGCCGCATGCTGGTCGTCCTGCTCGCGAGCCTCAGCCTGATCCTCTCGAAGACCGACGTCAGCCTTCCCATCCTCCTGAACATCGGCTTCTTCCTCGCCGAGCTGTTCTTCGCCTGCTATTTCTGCCACGCCGAAACCTACGCTCTCCGCCCGGCCCGGGCCCAGGACGGCACGCTCTTCTATTTGCTCATCGCGGCCGGCGGCGCGGCCGGGTCATTCTTTATCGGCATCCTGTGCCCGCTGCTCTTCCGCGCGAATTACGATTTCGTCTTCGCCTTTCTGGCCACCGCCGCTGTCGCCCTGGCCGATGCCTGGCCCAGGGGATGGAGCCAGCGGCTGCTCTGGTCCGCCGGAACCGCGGCTCTGCTGGCCCTGCTCATGATGCTGCGCATCGCCTATGCCCGCAACACGCTGCTTGAGGAGCGCAACTTCTACGGCGCGCTGCGAGTGGAGGAGTCGCACGTCCCGGCGCAGGCCCTCACCGTGCGCACTCTGCTCCACGGAGCCATCCAGCACGGCACGCAATGGTTCGCTCCGGAATTCCGCCGCACGCCCACCACCTACTACGCGATCGATTCCGGCATCGGCCTCGCCCTGCGCTTCTGCTGCGGAGACCGCCCCCGCAATATCGGCGTCGTCGGCCTCGGCACGGGCACGATCGCCGCGTATGGCCGGCCCGGCGACCGCATCCGCTTCTATGAAATCAATCCCGCGGTCCTGCCGATCGCGCAACACCTGTTCACCTACCTGCGCGATTCGCAGGCGCAGATCACCTTCGCCCCGGGCGACGCGCGGCTTTCGCTGGCCGCCGAAGCCCCGCAGCGCTTCGACGTGCTGGCCATCGACGCCTTCTCCGGCGACGCCATCCCCGTCCACCTGCTGACCACCCAGGCCCTGCGGATCTACCGCCGCCAACTCGCGGCCGGAGGCATGGTCGCCTTCCACGTCTCCAATCGTTATCTCGATCTGCCGCCGGAGATTGCCGCTGTCGCCCAGGCGGGCGGCATGCAGGCCCGCGTCTTCGATACCCCGGCGAACGAAGCGCGAGGCGAGTTCCGCGCCACCTGGGTCCTGGTTACCGACCACGCGGATTTCTTCCGGCAGCCCGCCGTCGCCGCCACCGCGCGCGTCATTGCCCTTCACCCGGGTCCGGGCGCGTGGACCGATGAGTACTCCAGCCTGCTGCCGATCCTTGAGTGGCGTCTGCCGACCTTCGAGTAAGCCCGGCCTGCCGCAATGCGGGGCGCTCCGCGTCTCACGCCGTCAGCACTTCCATCCAATTTGCCGAAGCGCCGAGCGAGAGGCCAGATCCTGTATCCAGGCGGATACGGTCACGCTTTTGCCGCCCCACGTTGAAGAGGGAAAGCTAGTGTGGCGAATCAGAAATTCGCTACAGAACAACCACAGATCCTTCGACTCCGTTTGGCCCAACAGCCGGCCAAACTCCGCTCAGGATGACAGTTCCTTTGTGATGCGAACTTCTGACTCAGGACACTAGCCCTAATTTTCGCCGGGCCGGTAATCAAAGACGATGGGAGCTCCGCCGTTGCAGGCCGCAATCGTCAGTTTGCCCCCGTCAACCGTGATGTTCGACACTCCGGGATAATCTTCGGGAATGACCGCGGAAAAGGCGGTGAAGCTCTTGCGCAGCTCGCTCTTGGCGTCCAGCCATTCCAGGGTGGGCGTTCCCCAGATCTCGGAGGTGCGCAGCAGCGCCTTCATCGTGCCGGCGATGGGGGTGTTGCTGAACTCCATGCCGCGGGTTTGACGCTCGTCCTTGTTGGACTCCCACACGTTCATCCAGCGGAAATCGCGGCGCGGAAAAATATAACCGAAGAGGAGGCGCAGGCCGGGATTCCAGGCGGCGAAATATCCGTGCTCGCAGGCCGGGTCCACCAGGAAGGAATTCACCAGATCGGCGCGCTTCCGGGGGCCGAAACCGGTCAACCGGTGCGGGAATTCGCCTCGCCCCTCAGGCCACAGAAATTCCTCTTTCGGTCCGTCCGCCCATTTCTCCGCCGATCCCTCCGTCATGGTGTCAAAGCCCCGCGTCAGGTTGGAGAAGAACGACGTCCCGCCGGCCTCGAGAAAAGGCGGCCCCACTGTCACGTGCTCACACCAGCTGATCGGCCGGTCCCAGGCGCTCAGGTTTTCCGCCCGCGCCGCGAAATGGACGAGATTGCCCCGGCAGACCATTTCTCTCTCGAATCGGATCTGCGAATTGGGCAAAATCGCCTCGGTCTTCAAACGTCCGGGCTCCTCGGCGAGCGCTCTCCAGCGAACGATATTTGTCTCGCCGTGATAGGTCATCCCCGCGCGCTCCTCGGTGGGCGTGGGCGTGCCCCAGAAAGGAAGACAAAGGTTGTGCCCGCTGATGCCGCTGATGGCCCGCGCCTCCGCATCGACGCCATAGATCGCGCCGTGAAGGGCGGGATCGTACTGGTCGGAGTCTATGGTGGGCCTGTTCTGAATCCACAATGGATTCGTCTCGCCGGCCGACTTGCAGACAATCTCCGCAACATGTCCGCCGCACTCGAGGACAGTGACGCGAAGCTGCTCGGTCTCCATCCGCCAGGCTCTGCGATTGATAAATGCAATCATGAATTCTGCTTCTTCCGCGGAATGCGCAGAGCTTGCGCCGGCGGCAAAGGCCCGGCGATTGTTCTTTCCCGCCCGTCGATCCGCCTGCCCAAGCCCGTGTCTTCGCTTCCCGCTAGGCCATCCTACCAGAGGATTGCAGCTCGGGCGACCGCCCGGGCCCAGTCCGCGCGGCGCCCAGCGAGGGCGAGACCGCTCCGGCCGGCGGGCCGCCACGCCGCAGCGCATTCGCGCCCGCGCATCGCATGCGATACCCTACCTGCGATCCTCAAACGGAGTCACCATGACCGCAAACGACGGGGAATTGTCGCGGCTGGTCGATGAATTGAATCGATCGAGAGCCGCCAGTCACGATGGCGCGCCTTCT
>JAJYZK010000134.1 GCA_021799945.1 Acidobacteriota bacterium | reverse complement strand
GAGGCTCGCGAGCTGCAGGCCGCGCGCGCCGTGGCCGCACGCCTGCGCGCGGAGCAGTTCCTGCCCCTGCGCATCGATCTGTTCCGGCACATCGGCGGCTCGGCCCTTACGGATGCTCGCATTGACGTGCCAGCGGCGCCGCCGGCCGGGGAGATTGGCGAATCGATTCCGGTAACCTACGTTCCCTTTCGGAACGCCCATTTCCTGGCCGCCGCCGTGAGTTGGGCCGAAGTGCTGGGCGCCCGCGCCGTCTATATTGGGGCGGTCGAGCAGGACAGCTCCGGCTATCCCGATTGCCGGCCGGCCTATTATGATGCTTTCCAGCGGCTTACCAGCCTGGGAACCCGGGATGGAGACATCAAAATCGAGACCCCGCTCATCGACCTGAGAAAAGAGGCGATCGTGCGGCTGGGCCTTGAACTGGGAGTGCCTTTCGGTTTAACGTGGTCCTGCTATTCAGGTGAGAGTTCCGCCTGTGGCGTGTGCGAAAGTTGCGTGCTTCGCCTCCGAGCCTTCGCCGGGGCCGGAAGCCCGGATCCCGTTCCGTACGCAGGCCCCGGCTCCCACCCGTGACTTGCTTGTCAGGCTCTCTGTTTTTCGGCCCGGTCTCCGTCCGGCATCTCGCGCGCGATCCGGGGCCATCGGACTGAGGGCCGTCACAGTCACGGCCGTCGAATGATTCGTTTCGAGGAGAAATGCCATGCCAATCAAGTCCACTCTCTGGCTCGCGCTGATCGTCGCCGCCCTGTTCCCTGCCGCGACCCACGCGCAATTGACGGGCTCGATTCACGGCCACGCACAAGATCCGGTGAACGTGGCGATCCCCAATGCGATGGTGCAGCTCAGCACCGACGGCAAGACCGCCCTCTATACCTTCACCACGGACGCAAACGGCGATTACAAAGGCGCCGGAATCAAGCCCGGAACGTATGTCGTTACGTTGCTGGAGAGCGCGGATAAGGCCGTCGACCGCTTTACCAACGTGGAGATCAAACCGGGCGCGGACACCTTGCAGGACTTCGACCTGAGCCGACCCGAATATCTGGCCAGATTGACTCCGGACCAGCGCAAGGCGATCGAAGACGCCAAGACCAAGAACGCGGCCGCGATGAAGGAAAACCAGAACGTCAACAAATTGAATGGAATGCTGAAAGAGGCGCGGCAAGATAACTCAGCAAAGAAGTACGACGATGCGGCTAGCCTGATGCAGCAGGCTGTGCAACTGAAGCCGGATGCCTCGGTTCTGTGGCTGGAGCTGGGCACGGCGCAAAACGGGCAGAAAAAATACGACGACGCCGTCACTTCCTTGAAGAAGGCGATCGACCTGGACGCAGCCGCCAAAAAGCCGAATCCGGAAGTGGAGGCGGCCGCGAATAACATCCTCGGCGAGGCCTATGCCGGCGGCGGCAAGTTGCCGGACTCGGAGGCCGCGTATGAGGCTGCGGCCAAGCTGCAGCCGACCAGCGCCGCCATGTACTACACCAACGAAACCATCGTGCTGAGCCGCTCCGGAGGCAAGCCCGACGACACCGTGGCCGCCGCCGACAAGGCCATCGCTGCCGACCCCACCAAGCCGATTCCCTATTATCTGAAGGGTCAGGCTCTCATTTCCAAGGCGACCGTAGACCCCAAAACCCAGAAGATTGTCGCCCCGCCGGGAACCGCCGATGCCTATAAGAAATATCTGGAATTGGCGCCCAACGGTCCCATGGCCCCGGAGGCGAACCAGATCCTTGCGGAAATCGGGGAAAAGGTCAACAACAAGTACAGCTCCGGAAAAAAGAACTGAGGCGGCGGCAAAGCGCTCCGGCCCGCCTGCCGGCCGCTTCTCCGGACCGGCGGCTTCTCCGGATTAGGATCGCGCCGGAGTCAATCTTGCCGGAAGCGCTTTTGCGGGGAGCCGGCCGGGGGACAAACCGGCTTGATCCGATTCGCCTGTTTGCCGGCCGGCGCTATTCGACAGCGGCCGAGGAACGATGCGCCCCGCCGCGCAATCCCGCTGAAATCGATCCGAATCCCGCAAAAGGAAGGCGGAACTATGCCGTCCCATCTTGATACCGCTCTCGCTGCCGCCATCGAACGAGCAGCCGCGGAGGCCGGGCTCGCCGTTCTGTCTTCGGAACAGGGTGAGGACTTTCACCGCCGCCCCACCGCGCGTTTCCGGCTGGCGGCGTCGGCCGGCTCCGAATCGGAGCACAGCTTGCGCCTGGAGTTAAGCGAATCCTTCGACTGGCGCAGTGGGAAGCTGCTCGCGGAGATGGCCTCCTACCTGCGAGAGCAGGCCCGGCGGCTTCGCAATCCCATCCCCGATGCTTCTGTCACCCTGGCCGGCCTGCCGGTCGTCTTCGACAGTTTCCGCTGGCCCTTCCATCGCTCCGTCTCCGGCGCGGACACCTATATCGTTCACGGCGCAGTATTGCTGGCCGGCGGGACGAATTCACCGCTGCATGCTAAAGTTTCGGCGAGCATGACGCTGACCTTTGCCGAAATCGTGGCCGCTCCCGAGCAGCCCTTCGCGGAGTCCTTCGTCTACAATGCCGTGCGCAAGATGCTCGATCAGGGGCAGTTGGAAATGCTGAAGAGCGGCAATCGCCAGCCGGTCCCCGTAACCACCCGCTATTACAGCCGCTGGGAGAAAAAATTCCTCTTCACCGATACGGACGAGGCCGGCCGCCGGGAATATCTGCGGACCAAGGTCTACTGGCTCTCCGGAGCGCTGGGCGGCTGCCCCCCGGTGTGGATCGCCGATCCGCGCGACGCTCAATATCTGAACACGACCCCAGCCGCGCTGATGGAAGCTGCGGCGGCTCTCGCCGCCGCAGGTCAGATCTCCATCGGAGGCGACGGCGAATTCGCCTCTGCCTCTCGCGCCATCCTCGAACAGGGCGCGGAGTTCCACGCCCGTCTTGAACGCGCGCTCGAATTGACCAAGCCGGCATTCAACGAGGAGATGCGCGCCGGGCATACGAACATGTAGCGCGCCGGCGGCGGCTTACTCCGCCGCCATTTCCTCGGCTTCGCCCTCCTGGCGCATCAACTCCAGTTCGCGCTCGGCCTCTTCGTAGGCCGCGGAGACCTCCTGCTGCACGCGAGCCGCCGCATCTTCCAGCTCCTGCGAGAGCTGAATGTTGCGGTAATACTCCATGCCGGTTCCCGCGGGGATAAGCCGGCCGACGATCACGTTCTCTTTGAGTCCGCGCAGGGTGTCGACCGAGCCGTTGATGCTGGCCTCGGTGAGCACGCGCGTCGTCTCCTGGAACTAGGCGGCCGAGATGAAGGAATCGGTGGAGAGCGAAGCCTTGGTGATGCCCAGCAGAAGCGGACGGCCAATGGCGGGCCGGCCTCCGTTGGCGATCACCCGCTCGTTCTCTTCCTGGAAGCGGAATTTATCCACCTGCTGCTCCAGCAGGAACGCGGTGTCGCCCACTTCCTCGATCTTCACCCAGCGCAGCATCTGGCGCACGATGGTCTCGATGTGCTTGTCGGAGATGGCCACGCCCTGCAGCCGATAGACGTCCTGGATCTCGTTCACCAGGTATCCCTGAAGCTCCTTCTCGCCCAGCACAGCCAGGATGTCATGCGGATTCAGCGGGCCATCCATGAGCGGCTCCCCGGCCCGCAGTCGTTCACCCTCCTGCACATTGACGTGTACGCCCCTGGGCACGGAGTATTCCTTCTCCTCGCCGTTGTCGGCGGTGACGTAGATTTTGCGCTGGCCTTTGGAGACTTCGCCGAACTTCACCACGCCGTCGATCTCGCTGATGATGGCGGTTTCACGCGGCTTGCGGGCCTCGAAGAGCTCCACGACGCGAGGCAGACCGCCGGTGATGTCTTTGGTGCGGGTCGTTTCGCGCGGGATTTTGGCCAGGACGTCTCCGGGGAAGACCTCGTCGCCATCCTGGATCATGAGGTGGGCGCGGCTAGGCATCAGATACCGTTTGTTGCCCTTGGCTCCCTTGACGATGATCGCGGGTTGGCGCTTTTCATCGGGGGCCTCGGCCACCACCAGACGCGACAGGCCCGTCACTTCATCCACTTCCTCATTGAGGGTGATGCCTTCCTGCAGATCCTTGAACTGCACCGCGCCGCCGATCTCGGTGAGGATGGCGAAGGTATACGGATCCCACTCGACCAGAGCCTGGCCGAGCTGCACCTGCTGTCCTTCCTCGACCTTGAGCTTGGCTCCGTAAACGACCTGGTAATGCTCCTTTTCGCGGCCGCGTTCATCGACGACGGCAATGGCTCCTGAGCGATTCATCGCAACCAGATCGCCCGATTTGGCGCGAACGGTCAGCATGTTGATGAAGCGCACGGCGCCGTTGTTTTTGGCGTCGAGCCGAGACTGTTCCGAGACGCGGGAGGCCGTGCCGCCGATATGGAAGGTGCGCATGGTGAGCTGCGTCCCCGGCTCACCGATGGACTGCGCGGCGATGACGCCGACCGCTTCGCCCATCTCCACCATGCGCCCGGAGGCCAGATTCCGCCCATAGCACAGGATGCAGACGCCGCGCTTGGATTCGCAGGTCAGAACCGAGCGGATCTTGACTTTTTCAATGCCCGCGCCCTGGATGGCCGAGGCCAGATCCTCGCTGATCTCCTGGTTCACTTCGACGATGACATTGCCTTCATAGTCCTTGATCTTTTCGAGCGAGACGCGACCGATGATGCGGTCGCGCAACGGCTCGATGATCTCCCCGGACTCGACAATGGGGCCGACGTAGATGCCTTCCACCGTGCCGCAGTTCTGCTCGCTGACAATGACATCCTGAGCGACGTCCACCAGCCGGCGCGTGAGGTAGCCGGAATCGGCCGTCTTCAAGGCCGTATCCGCCAGGCCCTTGCGGGCCCCGTGCGTGGAAATGAAGTATTGCAGCACCGTCAATCCTTCGCGGAAGTTGGCGGTGATGGGCGTTTCGATAATTTCGCCGGAGGGCTTGGCCATCAGCCCGCGCATGCCGGAGAGCTGGCGGATCTGCTGTTTGGAGCCGCGGGCGCCGGAGTCGGCCATGATGTAAATCGGATTCATCGCGCCGGCTTTATCCGCCTGCTTCATGTTGTCGAACATCTCATCGGCCACTTTTTCGGTGACCGCGGACCAGATCTGGATCACCTTGTTATTGCGCTCGCCGTTGGTGATGGCGCCGTCCAGGTACTGCCGCTGCACGGCGATCACCTGCTTTTCCGCGTCGCGCACCACGGTGTACTTGGTGTCCGGAATGACCATATCGTCCAGGCCCACGGACAGGCCGCTGCGGGTGGCGTAGCGGAAGCCCAGATCCTTGATCCGGTCCAGCATCTTCACCGTGACTTCGAGCCCGAGATTCAGATAGCAGTAATTCACCAACTGGCCGATGCCCTTCTTCTTGAGCAGACCGTTGACATACGTCATGCCATCGGAAAGCGCATCGTTCAGGATCGCGCGGCCCACCGTCGTGGAGACGTACTGCTTGTCGAATTGCACCGGCTCGGTGTGAGTGAGGTCCTGATCGTCGTAGGCGGTGGTCATATCGAGCACCGCTCCGGTGTAACGCAGCCGGATCGGCGTCAGCGTCTCCACCTCCCCGGCTTCGAGCGCCATCAGCACCTCGTCGGTATTGGCGAAGACCCGGCCTTCCCCCTTGGCCCCCTTTTTGGACTTGGTCAGGTAATACAGGCCCAGGACCATATCCTGGGTGGGGACGGTGATCGGCTGGCCGGAGGCCGGCGACAGGATATTGTGCGAGGCCAGCATCAGCACGCTGGCCTCCACCTGCGCTTCGGGCGAAAGCGGAATGTGCACCGCCATCTGATCGCCGTCGAAATCGGCGTTGAACGCGGTGCAGACCAGCGGGTGGATCTTGATGGCCTTGCCTTCCACCAGCACCGGCTCAAAGGCCTGAATGCCCAGGCGGTGCAGGGTCGGCGCACGGTTCAGCAGCACCGGATGGTCCTTGATCACCTCTTCCAGGATGTCCCAGACGATGGACTCCTGCATCTCCACCATCTCCTTGGCCTGCTTGATGGTGGTGC
Organism: Acidobacteriota bacterium; assembly: GCA_021799945.1. Classification (GTDB taxonomy): domain Bacteria; phylum Acidobacteriota; class Terriglobia; order Terriglobales; family Acidobacteriaceae; genus PALSA-350. Next base: position 1,816 of record JAJYZK010000134.1, on the reverse strand, counting down.
AGTGCCCGGTCTGCTCCAGCCGGTGATAGATGAACGGCTTGAAGAGCTCCAGCGCCATTTTCTTGGGCAGGCCGCATTGGTGGAGTTTCAGCTCCGGACCCACCACGATCACCGAGCGGCCGGAGTAGTCCACGCGCTTGCCCAGAAGATTCTGGCGGAAGCGGCCCTGCTTGCCCTTCAAGGTATCGGAGAGCGACTTGAGAGGACGGTTGTTGGCTCCGCGCAGGACGCGCCCCCGGCGGCCATTGTCGAAGAGGGCGTCGACCGCTTCCTGCAGCATGCGCTTCTCATTGCGCACGATCACTTCGGGCGCGTGCAGATCCATCAGCTTCTTGAGCCGGTTGTTGCGGTTGATGACGCGGCGATAGAGGTCGTTGAGATCCGACGTAGCGAAGCGTCCGCCGTCGAGCGGCACCAGCGGGCGCAGCTCCGGTGGAATCACCGGAATGACGTCCAGGATCATCCATTGCGGCTTGTTGCCCGATTTCCGGAAGGCCTCGACAACCTTCAGCCGCTTGGCGTATTTGAGCCGCTTCTGCAGCGAGGTCTCCACCTTCATGCGCTCGCGCAGCTCCACCGCCAGTTCGTCCACGACCACCCGCTTGAGCAGTTCCTTGATGGCCTCGGCGCCCATCATGCCCTTGAAGCCGGTGGGCCGATACTGGGTGTCCAGCTCGCGGAAGCGGACCTCGTCCTTGATGATCTCCCGCTCGCGCACCGGGGCGTCGCCGGGATCTACGACCACATAGCTCTCGAAATAGAGCACGCTTTCCAGATCTCGCAGCGAGATGTCCAGCAGGTGTCCGATGCGGGAGGGCAGGCCTTTGAAAAACCAGACGTGGGAGCAGGGCGACGCCAGTTCGATGTGGCCCAGCCGTTCGCGGCGCACCTTGGAGAGCGTAACCTCGACCCCGCATTTGTCGCAGATCACGCCGCGGTGCTTCATCCGCTTGTACTTGCCGCACAGGCACTCCCAATCGGTGACCGGACCGAAGATACGGGCGCAGAACAGACCATCCCGCTCCGGCTTGAAGGTGCGGTAATTGATCGTCTCCGGCTTGGTGACCTCGCCATGCGACCAACTGCGGATCTTTTCCGGCGAGGCGAGGGAGATGCGGATCGCATCAAAATCCGTAATGGGGCTGGTCAGTTCAAAGGGGCTGGAGCGGTACAAGACGATCCTCCTTGGCTCTGGCTGGGCTTCCCGGCCCCTGCCTCGGCCTGCTGCGTTCCCGGGTCTGCGTCTTCACTCGCCGGCTGCCCCCTCCCGGGTGGGTTTGCCGGTGTGGGCAGCCGTCCGATCGATTCAATCCGATCGAAGGGAATTTCCGGATTCCGGGGCCGGAGGGCCTTGCTGTTCGGCCGCCCGGCCCCGCCTGCTCAATCGGCGGCCGCCACGGTCGGCGCGGCCTGTTTTTTCTCAAGCTGCTTGATGAGCTCCACGTCCAGGCAGAGGGATTGCAGCTCCCGGATCAACACGTTGAAGGATTCGGGAACGCCCGGCTCGATGGCCGCCTCGCCTTTCACGATGGCCTCGTAGATCTTGGTGCGGCCATACACGTCGTCGGACTTGGCCGTCAGCAGCTCCTGCAGAATGTATGCGGCCCCATACGCCTCCAGGGCCCACACCTCCATTTCGCCGAACCTCTGCCCGCCGAACTGCGCTTTGCCTCCCAGCGGCTGCTGGGTGATCAAGGAGTACGGTCCGATAGAGCGGGCGTGGATCTTGTCGTCCACCAGGTGCGACAGCTTGAGCATGTAGATGTAACCCACGGTAACCGGCTGCTCGAACTGGTCGCCCGTCATGCCGTCGAAC
>JAJYZK010000133.1 GCA_021799945.1 Acidobacteriota bacterium | reverse complement strand
CAGCACTTCCATGGTCAGCGGTGGCGGACCGAGACGGACCCCGTCTTCGGCCTCTACGTCCGGCGGGCGCACCTGGGGGGTGGGTACTCCGATCCACCCGGCCTGCGCCTCCATCATGTCCAGCAGTGGCAGGTCTTTGGGATTCATGGCGATGGGAGCGCCGGTCAGGTCGCGCAGGCGCGCGGCCCCGCCGACATGATCGATGTGGGCGTGGGTGACGACGATCTGCTGGAGGGTAAGGGCGTGCCGGGCCAGGCGCGCCAGAATCTCCTCGATATTGTCGCCGGGATCGATGACCACCCCCTGATGGGTGAGCTCATCGCCCAGAATGACGCAATTGCAGCGCAGGGGGCCCACGGGGAAGGTTTCCAGAATCATCGTGCGAATCCTCCGAAGCCTATGCCGGGGTGGCGGGATGCCGCTTTGGGATGGATTCCGGTGAAAGCCGGGCGGCGGAAAGAGGAGACGGGAGACTCAGGAGATCCCGGGACGCCATGGAGGATTGACCGAGGTTCGGGTTACTTGCCGGGCTTGGCCGGCGAGGACTGCGTGCTCTTGATGCCGGAAAGCGCGGATCGGGGACCGCTGTGGCGCTGAATCATCACCGTGAGGCCGATAGAGGTGAGCATGAATATGACGGCGGCCCACGTTGTCACCCGGGTGAGCAGATTGGCCGCGCCACGCGGTCCGAAGGCCGTCTGCGAGCCTTGGCCGCCAAAGGCGCCGGCCAGGTCGGCGCTCTTGCCCTGCTGCAACAGAACCACTGCGATCAGCACGATGCAGACCAGTACGTGAATGACGCCGAGAAGCCAGATCATAATCGATGTGGGAGAAAGCCTTTGCCTTGTGCCTGAATTATACGGGTTTTTCAGGCTCCCCGCGTCCCTCGCCCGGGCGGGCATTTTCGAGGCCCCGGGCGTTGCGCCGGCCTGTGAGCTCCTGTGTGCTTTGGTGCGGAAGGGGGGACTTGAACCCCCATGCCTCTCGGCGCCACCCCCTCAAGATGGTGTGTCTGCCAATTTCACCACTTCCGCATTGGAGAGCTGTTGCTCCGGGCCAGGCAACCCCAGTTATACACGGCCCAACAGCCGCCCTTCAAGCCGCCGGACAAGGCGCAGACGGAAGAGGTCTTCCCGCTCGATTTCGCGCCGACAATAGGAATCCGTCAATACGGGATGGTAGGCCGGGCGGCGGGGAGGCCCATGCTATGCGCACTCCTGCACAGGCAGTCTGAATAGCCGATCGCATGCCTGGAGGTTTGCCGGGGCCATGCTACGGTGGGAGCCATACGCAGCTCGGAGGTTGCGATTATGGAGGAGCGGATCGAGCGACAGATCGAGATTGCGGCCCCTCCTACCCTCGTTTGGCGAGCGCTGACGGATTTTCGTCAGTTCGGCGAATGGTTTCGGGTAAAGCTGGATGGGCCGTTTGCGGCAGGCCGGCGGGTGAGCGGGCAGATCACTCATCCGGGCTATGAGCATTTGGCTATGAGCATTTGCGGATGGAGATCGAAGTGCTGGCGATCGAGCCGGAGGTTTATTTCTCGTATGCCTGGCATCCCTACGCCGTGGATTTGAAGATCGACTATTCGCGGGAGACGCCTACGCTGGTGGAGTTTCGGTTGGAGACGATTGCGGGGGGAACTTTGCTGAAGGTATCGGAATCCGGTTTCGACAGGATTCCGAGCCAGCGGCGGGCGGAGGCCTTCCGCATGCACTCGCAGGGATGGGAGCGCCAGATGGAGAATGCGAAGGCCTATGCCGAGCTGGGGAACGGCCAGCGCAGACCGATCTCCGAACTGACCATCCGAGCTGACCAAGGGAACGAAGCTCACCCGGCAGGCGGTAACCAAACATCTCCCGGTCCGCGGAGATCCCGGGGGGAGTGAGCAGGGAGCCGAAAGGCTCGAAGCGATCGAGGAATGTCTGGAGCACGGCAGGAATCGTTTCTCTGCGCAAAGCTTCAAGGGCCGGGGTTTGCGTTCATCCGGCGGCAGCCCCGTTGGGCAGAGGGCAGTTGCGGGCATCGGCGGCCTCAGTACTTTACTTCGCGGCGGCCCTCCATGGCGCGGGTCATCGTGACTTCATCGGCGAACTCGATGTCGCTGCCGGCGGGAACTCCCGTTGCGATGCGCGTGATGCGGACCGATGCGGCGCGCAGCAGGCCGGCAAGGTATGCCGCTGTCGCTTCTCCTTCGACCGTCGGATTGGTGGCCAGAATCACCTCCTCCACCTCGCCCTGCTCGAGCCGGTCCATCAGGCTCTCCGTGCGCAGGTGCTCGGGACCCACGCCATGCAGGGCGGAGAGCGTTCCATGCAGCACGTGGTAGAGGCCGTTGTAGCTGCGGGTCTTCTCCACCACGGCAATGTTGCCCGGCTCCTCCACGACGCAGATGATCCGGCGGCTGCGGGTGGGGCTGGCGCAGTAGCGGCAGGGGTCGATGTCGGTGATGTTGTTGCAGGTGGAGCAGAGCCGGAGCTTGCTCTTCAACTCCCGCACCGCGTCGGCCAGGGCTTCGGCCTCCGCCGCGGGTGAGCGAAGAATGTGAAAGGCCAGGCGCTGCGCGCTTTTGGCGCCGATTCCCGGCAGCTTGCGCAGCTCCTCGATGAGCCGCGTCATTGGTTCGGCAAATTGGCTCAAGGAACTCCCGTCCCCCCTGGAAAGTCGCCTGCAATAAAAAATCGCTCGCCGGATGAGGGCGGTTCGGTGGCGAACTACAGCAGACCCGGCGGCAGATTCAATCCGCCGAGCATGGCTCCCAGGCTCGATTTCATCGCCTCATCGGCGCGCCGCCCGGCTTCGTTGACGGCCGCGGCAATCAGATCCTCCAGCAGCTCCACATCTTCGGGCCCGGAGCTCAGGCTGGCCACCGCCGCGGCGTCGATCTTCAGCTTGAGAATCTGCTTCTGCCCGTTCATGGTCACGTTTACGGCTCCGCCGCCCGAGGAGGCTTCCACCACAGTCTGCCTGAGCTTCTCCTGCATCTGCTCCTGCATCTGGCGGGCCTGCGTGAGCATTTCCTGCATTTTCAAAGGATTCAACGTTTTCCTGCTCTCTGGAGCCCGCGAGCGCGTTCCACCGCGGCGCGTCTCGATACATTTCGTGCGGAGCCCCGGTTCAATCCCGCCGCGGGGACTCCCGCAGGTCCAAGACGCTGCGCACCTCGGCGTGGAATATCTCCTGGGCCTGCAGCACCAGGGGATGGCTCAGCGCCTCGGACTGAATGCTGCCGACAGGCGGCGGGCGTCGGGAGGCCGGCGCCGCGCCGGATGTCTCTCCGGGAACCACGGTCATCTTCTCCCCAGTTCCCGCTGCGCGCAGAACCTCCCGCACAATGCTCCAGGTTTCGGCGCTCATGACCAGGTCCAGCAGGGTCTTCTTGACGCCAATCTCGACCTGGATCGCGCCATCCTGCTGGATCCGCCATTGGCCGGCATCCAGCAGGCCGGCCGGGGTGTCGTGTCCTTGGGCGGCGAGCGCCGCGCAGATGCGCGCGCGCAGGCCGGCCAGATCGGCTCCGCCCGATGCCGGGGGCTGCTGCGCCGCGCGTTGCGCCGGATCGAGCGCGGGAGCCGTCGTCGGTCCGCTGGATATCGCTTCTCCGTTGGAAGCCTGGGCGTTCAGGCGAATCCAGTTCTGCTCCTCCGGGTAGCGGTCGCCGGCGCCTCGCTGCGTCGATGCAGGCGACGCCGGCTCGTCGGGCGCATGAGGAACCGATGCGGAGGCCGGCCGGGGAGCATCGGCGAAGGCTTCGGAATTGCCCGAATCCGTAGCCTCTGCCGGCCCCACGTGGGGAGGACGGCCGGAGAGCCGCTGTTTCGGGATATCGGTCGATGGGCTGGGCAGGGCGAGGGAGTCTTGACTCCGAGCCGCGCCGGCATGCGCCCTCCCCGATGCCGCGCTGGGCGTCGGACTGGCGGATCTGGCCTGGGGGTTGGAGACTCCGGGAAGGCTGCTGAGAATGGCTTCGAGCGGAATCAGACGCTGTAGGTGAACCAGCTTGAGCAGGCCGAGTTCCAGGTGAAGGCGGGGCTCCTGCCGGTAATTCAACCCGTCGAAGGTGCGCAGCATGACCTGCAGATATCGGGTGAGGTCTTCTTCCGAGTAGAGCGCGGCGGTGCGCTGCGCGCGCGCCTTCTCATCCGCTGAGATCTGCAGCAGGGCGGAGTTTTCCCCGCCGATCTTCGCCATCAGGCAATTGCGCAGGTAGCGGACGATCTGGCGGGCCAGTTGCGCAGGGCTGACTCCGGCGCCGAGCAGGCGGTCCAGCTCCTCCATGAGATCCGCGCTCGCGCCCCCGGCGATGAGCTCCAGCAGGCGTTCGAAGGCCGCGTTGGGCGCGCTCCCCAACAACGCAAGGATGTCGCTGGCTGCGATCCGCGACCTGCCGTCCGGCGTCGGCGCGCCGGCGATGGCCTGGTCCATGATGGACAGGGCATCGCGCATGGAGCCGTCCCCGGCCTCCGACAGCAGAGCCAGCGCTCCGGGCTCCGCGTCGATCGATTCCTCCCGGGCAACCGCGGTCAATTGCGCGAGAATATCCTCATACGGCACGGCATGGAAGCTGAAATGCTGGCAGCGCGACCGGATGGTCTGCGGGATGTCCTCCGGCTGGGTGGTGGCCATCATGAAGACCACATGCGCCGGCGGCTCTTCGAGAATCTTCAACAGGGCATTGAAGGCCGCATCGGTAATCTGGTGGGCCTCGTCCAGCAGATAAATCTTGTACCGGTCGCGCGCGGGGCTGTAGCGCGCGGCATCCCGCAGCTCGCGGATCTCGTCGATGCCGCGATTCGTGGCGGCGTCGATCTCGATCATGTCGAGCGAGCCCCCGACGCGTATCTCCCGGCAGGAGTCGCAGCTCCCGCAGGGCTCCGGATCCGGCCGGCCGGCCTCGCCGATGGCCGTTCTGCAGTTCAATCCCATCGCCAGGATTCTGGCGATGGTGGTCTTGCCGATGCCGCGGTGGCCGCTGAAGATGTATCCGTGAGCGATCCGACCCTGGTCCAGCGCGTTGCGCAGGGTGCGCGTTACGTGCTCCTGACCGGCGACATCGGAGAAGCGCTGCGGACGATATTTGCGGGCGAGTACCTGATAGGCCATGCGGATCGGCGGGCGGGTCAGAAGACCGCAGGCGGAACGGCGCCGGATCGGCTGCGCGCCCGAACTTCGATTGTAGACCGTGCGTGGCGCCTGCGAAGTTTCAAGCCTGATTCGAGCCCGGACTGCGCTGCGGAAATCCTTGAAAAAGCAGATCCTTCGCTGCGCTCAGGAGGACATGGATTCGGTCGAACGGATTCGGTCGAACTTCGGAGACAGGACACGTGCGCTCCGAGTCGGAAGCTCGCCTCACAAATGCACCGTCGTTCTGAGCGGAGTTGGCGGGCATTTGGCCAAACGGATTCGAAGAATCCACGATTGTTCCGGTACGAATTTCTGATTCGCCCCGCAAGCGGCGTATTGAACAACGGATTCGCACCCAGTCAAACGCCCCGCCATTTGCGGAGGGAGTCGCCGGGATGCTAGATCTGGCGCGTCGCTCGCTGGCGGCGGCCCGTTCTGCAACCGGGCTCTGCAAACGGCCGGCAGCGTCAAAGTCTCAAGGATGTCTCAGGCCGGAGCGTTCTTGCAAAGAGCGCCGCGATGCCGAAATCTGGCGGGTCCGGGCCCTCGCAGCCCGGCTCAGGAAGCGCCGGCGGGGCGAGGATCTTTGGGATCGAACTGGGCGATCTTGACGCTGCGGGCCAAGCCGAGCTTCTCGAGCAGCCAGATGCCGTAGTAATTCGGGTCGATCTCATACCAGGCCAGTCCATGCCGGGCGGAGACGGGATGAGCATGGTGATTGTTGTGCCAGCCTTCGCCGCCGGTCATCAGGGCCACCCACCAGTTGTTGCGGGAATCGTCCCGCGTCGCAAAGCGACGGCTGCCCCACATATGAGTGGCCGAGTTCACCAGCCATGTGGCGTGCAGACCCAGCGTCACCCGGAGAAAGATGCCCCAGAGCACGCAGCGCCAGCCGCCCACCGCCAGCAGGATTAGGCCCACGGCGGTCAGAGGCACATAGTGATATTTGCTGAGCAACACGTGGAAGCGGTCTTTGGCCAGATCGGGAGCGAAACGGGCCATGAGCGCGGTCTGGTGATGCAGCGCGGCTCCGGAGAGAATCCAGCCCGCATGCGCCCACCATCCGCCATCGTGCGGGGTATGGGGGTCGCCCGGGCGGTCCGAGAGTTGGTGATGCAGCCGGTGCGTGGCCACCCAGAAGATCGGTCCACCTTCCAGGGAGAGCGTTCCGCAGACGGCCAGAAAGTACTCGATCCACTTGGGAGCGACGTAGCCGCGGTGGGTCAGCAGGCGATGGTATCCCATCCCGATGCCCATATTGATGGCCAGAATCCAAAGCACCGCGGCGCACAGGAAGGCCTTCCAGGTAAACACGAAAAGAGCCGCGATCGCCAGCAAGTGGAAGGCGGCCATAAAGCCAGTGGTGATCCAGTTGGTCTGGCCACCCTGTGCGGCTCGGCCCAGCGTCGGAAGCACGGAGCCGGAGGCCCGAGAGGCGGCCGCTTTTTGTTGCAAGGAGGATGCGGGAGACGGAACAGCCTCTACTCGGATTCCTTCTACGGGAAATTCTTCCAAAAGCTCGGCCGGCATGATGTTTACGCGGTTCCTTCCGTTGCAATATCGGAGCGATTGAGGCTCGACGGCTGCGGCGCAGTTCGCCCGGCCCTGAATAAAACGCTATCAGCGCGCCGGAACCCTGTGCGTAAGAGTTTTGTAATCGCAGGTTGCGGGAGAAGCCGCGGCGAAGAGACCGGATTGATAGGCTACTCCACAAAATCCACCCGGCAGGCATGGGGGATGACGCCCTTCTCGTAGCCCATCTTGAGCAGCGTGCGGATGGCCTCCCGTCCATCCTCCCCATAGTTGAGGGTCCGGTCATTCACATACATGCTGACGAATCGGTTGGCGAGCTGCGGATCGAGGTCGCGGGCAAACTGCATAGCATACTCCAGCGCGGCTTCGCGATGATCCAGGCCATGCTGAATGCTGTTGCGGAGCGCCTGGGTGACGGCCTGCATCGCCTCAGGCCCGAGGCTGCGGCGGATGGCGTTGCCGCCCAGCGGCAGCGGCAGTCCGGTCTGCTGGCGCCACCACTGCCCCAAGTCGAGCACCTTGTGGAGGCCGCTGGCGGAGTAGGTAAGCTGCCCCTCGTGGATGATGAGCCCGGCATCGAAGTTGCCGGCCATTACTTCGGGAAGGATCCTGTCAAAGGGGATAAATTCGGCCCGGACGCCGGGCTCAAAGAGCTTCAGGGTCAGGTAAGCCGTCGTCAAGGCGCCGGGCGCCGCGATCCGCAGATCGCGAATCTGTTCGGGGGCGAAACGCTGCCCGGCCACCACCATGGGTCCGTACCCTTCGCCCACGCTTCCGCCGCAGGCCATCAGGGCATAGTGATCCTGCAGATACGGATAGGCGTGAAAGGAGATTGCGGTTACGTCGTAAAGGGCCTCGTCGATCGCTTTGCGGTTCAGGGTCTCGATGTCGCAGAGCGTATGGGCGAACCGGTACCCCGGAACCCGGATCTTGTTCGTTGCCAAGCCATAAAACATGAAGGCGTCGTCGGAGTCGGGGCTGTGCGCGATGCTGATTTCCCGGGTCGGCGGCTTCGAGGCGGCGTCGGAGCTCCGATCCGCAAAATCCGAAGCGGCGGAATCGGAAACGGCGGAATCGGAGGCGGCGGACCGGGATGCGGAAGACTGGGATGCGGAGCGGGCATTCACGGAGATGGGTTCACCTTTCTCGTTGTGGAGAATTCTGTCTCATTTCATCCTGGCGGCCGACAGTTCCTCCGCGATCTACGGCCGAACGGAACGATGCCGGCCAGG
>JAJYZK010000132.1 GCA_021799945.1 Acidobacteriota bacterium | reverse complement strand
GGTCGGCAACAACCACGTGACGCAACTTCTCCCGGTCTCGGCCAACACCGCGAATTTCGTTCCCTTCCCGTCATTCGCCCAGGGGGGCAGCCAGCAGGACACGATCGGCCAGAGCAATTACAACGGACTGGACACGCGGCTGGAGCAGCAGTTTGGGCACGGCCTGACCTTCCTGATGACGTATACCTGGTCGAAGACGCTGTCGGACGCGGGCGATCTGTTGAACGGGGGCAGCGTGGGCGGGTATCGGGCTCCGGCGGTGCCGGGATTCGGTCCGAGCTTCGACCGGGCGCTGGCCGACTTCAACGTGACCAACGTCTTCCATTTCGCAGGCGGATACATGCTGCCGATCGGACATAACCAGCGGTTCTTCGCCAACGCGAGCAAGGTGGAGGATGCGTTGCTGGGGGGCTGGATGATCAACTGGATCTCGGTGCTGCAGGGCGGGCAGCCGATCACGATCGGGTGCCCAAGCGGGGCGACCGCTGGGACGGGCTGCGATGCCTTCGAGGTTCCCAACCAGCCGCAGAAGCTGGGTTTGCACCGGGATGTCAACCACGCGTTGAACTATTTCGGAAACCCTGCGGCCTTCAACCAGCCGTGCGCGATGGGACCGAACGGAGCGCCGGAAGTGGGTACGCCGACGGGCTGCATTCCGGCGACGGGCGCCGGCTTCCTGGGCGGCTACGCAACCTCCACCACCGGGCCGGGAATCGGCAGGTTCGATTTCTCGGCCTTCAAGAACTATCAGATCAACGAACGGTTCATGCTTCAGTTCCGGAGCGAGTTTTTCAACATCTTGAATCACCCGACCTTCAATGCGCCGGGCTTCGGCGGCAACGGGGTGACGGCAATCACCAACTCGCTAAACTTCACCACCACCAACTTCGGGGAGATCGGATCGACGCGATTCGCACCGTACGACCCGCGGCAGATTCAGTTCTCGCTGAAGCTATACTTCTGACCCTGGCGTAGTAGACCTCTGGGCGTAGAATGGATCAGCAGCGGCGGAGCCCATATGGGTGCTCCGCCGCTGCTGCGTTATGCCGTTGCGGCGCAACGGTATTGTGCGTGAGGGCGGACTGCGGCGTCGAGGTCAGGGGTGGAGGGTGAGCGGACGGCCAGCAAATCGAACGGCCTCTATCGGGCTGGCGCTGCTCTCCATCTGCTTCTGCGCAGCCGCGCAAAGCGGTAGCCCACCCCCCCCAAAAAACGGCAACCAAAACGGAAGCCAGGACCTGAATCGCGAATTTCAAGCTGCGGTTTCCGAGTACCAGGCAGGCCGGTTCCCGGAGGCGGCGGCCGAGCTTGAACACCTGTTGCCCCTGGTTCCCGGCCACTTCGAGGTGGAGGAGCTGCTGGGGCTGGTGTACGCAGGCGAATCCCAGGATGCAAAGGCGCGCGAGCACCTGGAGGCTGCGGTAAAACTCAAACCGGACTCGTCGGCGGCGCGGACCAATCTTGCCGCAACTCTTCTGCGCTCAGGAGAAACGGACGCAGCCAAAACCCAACTTCAAAAAGCCCTGGCGCTGGCGCCGGCGGACTTCGAGGCAAATCGGAACCTGGGAGAGCTGTATCTCCGCTCCGGCAAACTCACCGATGCTCTGCCATATCTGGAGCGGGCGCAACGCACTCATCCCGGATCGTACGCGAACGGCTACGACCTGGCGCTGGCCTATTTCCTCACCGGCCGGCTGGATCGGGCCGGCAGTCTGGCGCAGAGTCTTCTGCCCGCGAACAACACCGGGGAGCTGCACGATCTTTTAGGCGAGATTGACGAGAAGGACGGCAAGTATCTGGCCGCCGCCAATGAATTTCAGACGGCCTCCCACCTGGATCCCAGCGAAGACAATCTCTTCGACTGGGGTAGCGAGCTGCTGCTGCACAGAACCTACGAGCCGGCGGTGGAGGTTTTTCAGCAGGCCTCCCTGCGCTACCCGAATTCTCCGCGTCTGCTGATCGGACTAGGCATGGCGCTGTATGCCCGTGGCATGTACGACGAGGCGGTGAAAGCATTGCTTGCCGCCGCCGGTCTCAGCCCCGCGGATCCGCGCGTCTATCTCTTTCTCTCCAAGGCCTATGACAGTTCTCCAAAACAGGCGGAAGAGGTGATTCGCGCATTCCGCCGGTATGCGGAGCTACAGCCCGGCAATGGTCTGGCCCAATACTATTACGCAATGAGCATATGGAAGGGCCAGCAGGACAATGCTCCCGGCGCCAGTCTCGACGAGGTGCAGACCCTGCTGCAGAAATCGATCGCATTGGACCCATCGCTGCCGGATGCTCACCTGCAATTGGGAAATTTCTACTCCGATCGGCATCAATACGCAGATGCGATTCCCGAGTATCAACGCGCCATTGCGCTGGAGCCCAATCTTCCGGACGCGCACTACCGCCTGGGCGTGGCCTACGCTCGGACCGGGGAAAAGGATCGCTCGCTGGCCGAATTCGCCGTGTATCAAAAGCAGCGGGCGCAGCATCTGGCTGAAGTGGATAAGGAGCGGGCTGAAGTGCGGCAGTTCATTTATTCCTCCAAGTCTTCACCCACTGCGGCCTCGCAGGCCGATAAGCCGTAACCGCCCAGGCCGGCGAGAGCGCCGTCGCCCCCCGGCAGAGCGCTTGCGCGCATCCGCCGGCGCCTGAAATGCTGAGAGCATGACGATTCGCAGGATCTCCACCCGCGAGGTATATCGCAACGGCTGGATGCGCGTGCGGGAAGACGCGATCGAGCGCGGCGATGGATCCCGCGGAATTTACGGCGTCGTCGACAAGCAGGATTGCGCCATCATCCTGCCCATCGACGGCGATCACATCTGGCTTGTGGAGCAGTTCCGGTACCCCATTGGAGAGCGGGTATTGGAGCTGCCGCAAGGGGGGTGGGAGTCGGATGACGTCGATCCCGAGGAATTGGCGCGCGGAGAGTTACGCGAGGAGACCGGATTGATTGCCGGCTCCATGACCGAACTGCCCTGGATGTGGATCGCCTATGGCTTCCTGCGCCAACGTCAGCATGTCTTCGTCGCCGAGGAACTGACCCTGGGGGAGCATGAGAGGGATCCCGAGGAGTCGGACCTGGAAGCGGTGCGGCTTCCCATCGGCGCCTTCGAAGACAAGCTCAGGTCGGGAGAAATCCGAGACGTGTGCACGCTCGCCGCGTGGTCCAGCTATCGGCTCTGGCGCAGCGGCGCGGCGCCTCCGCCGCAGGACTGAGCGGCGATTCGCGCCGGCTCCGCGATTCCTCGCGAGCGTGAGGAAGGGAATGCTCCAGTCCGATCTTTCTGCGTTCGCATCCAGGGGGGCGAGCCCTCGCTTTGCGGACAAATGGACGAAGTTCTATGATGGGTTGCTAAGCGATTAGAGCATTTTCCACATTGCTATAGAGTGCAGATTCACCATTCTTGTCATCCTGAGGTCGCCACAGCGACCGAAGGATCTCGCGGTTTGCCGGCTAAACGCAAGGTCCTTCACTACGCTGCGCTCCGTTCAGGACGACATTTTCTTGGTTCGCTGGCTCTATACTTCTCAGGAAAATGCTATAGGGCGCGGGCTGCGCAGCATCCCACGCCAAGCGTTTTGAGGCCCATGCCGTTTTGCGGCCCACCAAGGAGAGATCTGGATGGATTCACGCAAAAACCTGCTGCACTCCCGGCGCCTGGCTCCCGAAGAGGGGGGAGAGCTGCTGGCTTTTACGCGCGAAGAGGTTGGATGGGAGTGGATGAGCTTCGACTCCTGGCGGCTTTTGCCGGGCGAGTTCCGCGAGCTGCGGGCGGAGGGCGAAGAAGTTGCGGTGGTGCTGCTTGGCGGATGCTGCTCCGCGGACTGGGGTTCCGGAGCCAAGCAAATCGGCGCTCGAAAAAACGTCTTCGATGGCCTTCCCTATACTCTTTATTTGCCGCATGGAAGCCGCGCCGCGCTGCGGGCGGAGACGCTCTGCGAATTCGCCAGTTGCCGCGTCCCCTCGGTGGCCCGGCTTGAACCCGCGCTGATTGAGCCCGCGCAGGTCACGGTCGGCCTCCGCGGAGGAGAAAACGCCTCGCGCCAGATTGTCGACGTCATTCCTCCCGCATTCCCGGCGGACAAACTCATCGTCATCGAGGTGTACACCCCGGGGGGCAACTGGTCCAGCTATCCGCCGCACAAGCACGATGTGCACCTGCCCCCGGCCGAGGTGGATCTGGATGAGATCTATTACTTCCGGATGCGCGACGGCCGGGGATTCGCCTACCAGAATCTTTACAGCCGGCAGGCGCCGCGGGACGAAGTGCTCAAGGTTCGCGATGGCGACCTGGTGCTGGTGCGTGACGGCTATCATCCGGTGGTCGCCGGACCGGGATACGATATTTACTATTTGAATTTTCTTGCCGGAAGCGCCCGGGCTCTTGCGGCGCCGGAGGATCCCGAGCACCGATGGCTGCGCGAAAGCTGGAAGGCGGCGGATCCGCGCCTGCCTCTGGTTGGAAAGTAGCGCCCTGCAACAGCCTGCGGTGGAAACAGCTTTTCGCCGGGGGCCTCACCGAGTTTCCACACCGCCGGTAAACGGCTTGGAGGCGTCTGTATGGCGCAACGACTCACCACGGCTCAAGCCGTTGTCAAGTTTCTGGAGCGGCAATACGTCTCGCGCGACGGCCGGGAAAACCGGTTTGTCGATGGATGCTTCGGCATCTTCGGTCATGGCAACGTAGCGGGGATGGGCCAGGCGCTGGAGGAATATTCCGCGCTGCCCTATTACCTCGGGCGGAACGAGCAGGCCATCGTGCACACCGCGGCCGCCTACGCCAAGATGAGCAATCGGCTGCGCCTCCTGGCCTGCACCACCTCGATCGGTCCCGGGGCGACGAATATGTTGACGGGCGCTGCGCTGGCCACTGTCAACCGGCTGCCCGTTCTGCTGCTGCCCGGCGATATCTTCGCCCGGCGCAATGTCGCTCCCGTGCTCCAGCAATTGGAGTCCGCAAGCACCCAGGATATTTCCGTCAACGATTGTTTTCGCCCCGTCTCCCGTTTCTGGGACCGGATCGAGCGTCCGGAGCAGGTATTGACTTCGCTGCCGGAAGCCTTTCGAGTGCTTGCCTCGCCGGCCGAGACCGGCGCCGTGGTGGTGAGCCTGCCGCAGGATGTGCAGGCCGAGGCCTTCGACTGGCCGGAGGAGTTTTTTCGGAAGCGGGTCTGGGTCGTCCCGCGCCAGCGCTGCGATCGCTCGCTGCTGGAACAGGCCGCCTCCTGGATTCGCGCCGCCCGGCGGCCATTGATCGTGGCCGGCGGAGGCGTGATCTTCTCGGAGGCCAGCGAGGCGCTTGCGCACTTGGCCGCGCAGACCGGAATCCCCGTGGCGGAGACCCAGGCGGGCAAAGGCTCCCTACCGTATGACCATCCCCAGCAGCTAGGCGCGGCCGGCGTTACGGGAACCAAGGGGGCCATTGCGCTGGCCCGCGAAGCGGATCTGATCCTGGGCGTGGGAACGCGCTACAGCGACTTCACCACCGCCTCAAAAACAGCCTTTCAGGATCCCGGAGTGCGTTTTATCAACCTCAATGTCACCGAGTTCGACGCGGGAAAGCATGCCGGCCTGGCCCTGGTGGGAGACGCGCGCGCCGGTCTGGAGGAGTTGGCTGCGGAGCTTCGCGGCTATCGGGTCGAGCCGGGCTACCGGACTTCCATCGCGTACCTGCGCGCCGAATGGGAGCAGGAGGTGGACCGCATCTTCAACCTGCGCTGCGGCCCGCCGGTCAGTCAAGGCGAAGTCATCGGAGTGGTGAACTCCATCGCCGGGCCGAAAGATGTGGTGGTATGCGCCTCAGGCAGTCTTCCGGGCGATATGCACAAGCTCTGGCGCACCTCCGACCCCAAGGGCTATCACATGGAATACGGCTATTCCTGCATGGGCTACGAGATTGCCGGCGGCTTGGGCGTAAAGCTTGCGGCCCCGGAACGCAATGTCTTTGTGATGGTGGGAGACGGATCGTATCTGATGTTGGCGCAGGAGATCGTGACCGCGGTCCAGGAGGGCGTCAAGCTGAACATCATCCTTTTGGACAACCACGGCTTTTCCAGCATCGGCGGTCTCAGCCGTTCCTGCGGGAACCGGGGCATGGGCACCGAATATCGCCTGAGACGGGATGGCAGTCTGAGCGGAGACAGGATCGATGTGGATTTCGTGGCGAATGCGGCAAGCCTGGGAGCCCTTGCCGTAAAGGTTCGCACCCGGGAGGAATTGCGGACCGCCGTCCTGGAGATGCGCGACTCGCCCAAAACCTCCGTGGTGGTGATCGAAACCGATTATCAAAAGAGCGTTCCCGGCTACGGAGCTTGGTGGGATGTGCCGATCGCCGAGACTTCGGAATCGGAGAGCGTGCAGGCCGCTTTCGCAAAATACTCCGAATTCCGGAAGAAGGAGCGCCTGTTTTTCTAGAGCATTTTCCACATTGCTATAGAGTGCATATTCGCCATTCTTGTCATCCTGAGGTCGCCACAGCGACCGAAGGATCTCGCGGTTTGCCGGCTAAACACAAGGTCCTTCACTACGCTGCGCTCCGTTCAGGAGGACATTTTCTTGGTTCGCTGGCTCTATACTTCTCAGGGAAAT
Source organism: Acidobacteriota bacterium (assembly GCA_021799945.1). GTDB lineage: Bacteria > Acidobacteriota > Terriglobia > Terriglobales > Acidobacteriaceae > PALSA-350. Next base: position 1,388 of record JAJYZK010000132.1, on the reverse strand, counting down.
GCTATAAGCCGCGGATGCCCGGCGGCGTTGGAGCGCGGGGCGAGCATCGCCGCCGGTCAGGCGGCATCGGGGTTCGGCAGCAGAAAATCGCGGATCAGGCTGTCCAGGTCGGAGCAGGCGGCGCAGAACTGCCGTAGCGTGCGGAGGCACGGGGCGAAGGAATCGAATTGCTCCACCGCAAGCCCGCCCTCATGGTAAGCCCGGCGGAAATCCACAAACTTCCTGCCGAGCTCATCCACAATCCGCTCTTCGACCGGCGCGTCCATGCGGGGAATCGGCGCGATGCCGCTGGCGTTGAAGCGCACCTGCCAGGAATGCGGAGGAGAGATCACCACATCGCCCCCGATGAACTCGCTCCAGTGCATGTGGTTCCGGAATGCCGCCGAGAGCAGCCGGAGGCGATAGCCGCGCTCGCGAAAAAGGCGATAGGTCTTTTTGAAGACCGCGACGCCGGCCCACTCCAGATATCCGGGGTCGGTGGTGATCCCCTCTTTTTCGGCCGCCACTTTGAGCCAGTCGTCCAGGCGGCCGACCATGATGGTGCACACCGGACCCATCTGGGCGATCGGACTGCCGTCGCGCTCCCGGCGCTTCAGTCCGCGCTCCACCGCCTCGGCCACCGCGACGCATTGCGGCAGCGTAAAGCAGACTGTGGCGTTGATGCTGATGCCCCGGTAGGTCGCTTCCTCGATCGCCGTTATTCCGGCAGCGGTAACCGGAATCTTTACGATCATGTTGGGGGCCAGCGCGTCGAATTCCCCGGCCTGACGCAGGATGGCCTGGGAATCGCGAAAGAACCGGGGATCCGTTTGGATGGAGAGCCTTCCGTTGCGTCCGCCCTGCGCCTCGAAGACGGGCGCCAGTAGCGCGGCGGCCTGGATAGACATCTCCCGCACCACCCGCCAGCCGAGTTCATCTTCCGTTGCGTGGGGGAATTGCCGGGCCATGGAGCGGATGCGGTCGGTCCAGCCGTCAATCTCCTTTTTCAGCACGCTCACCGCGATGACCGGGTTGCAGGTAGCGCCCACCGCGCCGTGCTCCATCGAGTAGCTCAGCTCGCGCACTGAAGCGGAATCGTTCCACAATACCGTGGGAGTGCTCCGAGACATTTCCTGCAAAGGACTCAACGCCGCGCCGACACTCATTGCCTCCTCCACCATCGCCCGCCGGCGAAGGGTGCTGCGCCCCCGCCAACCCGAGTTTATCAAAGCGCTTATACGGAATGCCGGCAGCCCCTTCGCCGGGCTCTCCGATTCCATGAAAAATGCCGGAAAAAGCTCTAGACTGGTGGCGGCAAGCTTGCACAGGCAAGCTTGCACAAAGGAGAACGGCATGTCCGAAGAGGAACTGAAGGCGGAGATTGAACGGCGGCGGGCGGAAAACGATCA
>JAJYZK010000131.1 GCA_021799945.1 Acidobacteriota bacterium | reverse complement strand
CCCAGCCCACCGGCCTGCAGCAGATCGAAGGCGATCCTCGCAGCCGATGGCTTCCGGTACGCCTGCTGCTGCGGGAGCGCTTCGATCCGACTCGCGCCCTCGCCACTACAGGCGTTCCCAAGCTTCTACTGGGCGCAAACGCCCCGCCGCTGTACTTCGACGCCGCCGCGCAGCCGAAGCGGGAGGCGATTCTCCACCGCAAGCCCCTGCAGCTTGACCCGCGGTATTCTCCCGCCCTTCTTGCGTTCCTCGAGCAGGTTCTGCCTTCGCCGCCGCGGACAGCGATTCCCTGATAAGCTGACGTGACAAAAGATACGGCTCTCATCTTTGCGCAGCCGGAGGAGGATTGCTTGTTCGCTTGGCTTAACCGGTTCCAACCCCTTGGATCGCTGGAGTTGCGCCTGCTCGTGGGCGCAATCATGATAAGTCACGGATACCAAAAGGTTGTGCCGTCCGGCGCACTGCACAACTTCATCCGGATGGTTACGCACATGGGCCTGCCGGCGGCGCTGGGATACGCGGCCGCCTTCACTGAGTTTTTTGGCGGCATGCTGATCCTGGTCGGGCTGCTGACCCGCGTGGTGTCCCTGCTGGTGATCGCCGATATGGCGGTAGCGATCCTGAAGGTTCATCTACGCAACGGACTGTCGGGCCGGGGGGGCTTCGAATTCCCCCTCGCCGTACTGTCCATGGCCCTGATGCTCTTCCTCACCGGTCCGGGCTATCTGGCCATCGACGATTTGATCGGCAGGCGGCCGGCGGCGCGGGGTAAAGCGGGCGCCCGCTGACCCCGGCGGGGCGGCCTGCTAAATCAGGGTGAGAAACCGGGCCGGCCGGAGTCCGGCGCCGGGAAAGACCAAGTCGAGGTCTCTGGCGTCGAGCGTCCGGTAGACCGCCTCCGCCAGAATCTGGCGGAAGTCTGTCGTAATGGCCAGATCGCGGCCTTCGTGGAGCTGTTCCGGCGCAAGGCCGGGCCATCTCCCGTACACCTTGCCGCCGCGGACCGCGCCGCCCAGGACAAACATCGCGTTGGCGTGTCCGTGATCCGTGCCCCCGGTTCCATTCTGCTGCGCGGTGCGGCCGAATTCCGACAGGGTTACCAGCACCACCCCTTCCGCCTGCGCACCCAGGTCGGTCCAGAATGCGGCGATTCCCCTGCTGAAGTCCGCCAGCCGATTGGCGAGCTGCCCGGAGACGCCGCCTTGATTGTGGTGGGTGTCCCAGCCGCCGATGTCGGTGAAGGCCGCTTCCACGCCGAAGTCCCCCTTCAGAAGCTGAGCAATTTGGCGCATGCTGGATCCGAACGGTGTGTTGGGATAATCGGCGCCGGGAGCGGGAGCGTAACGGGCCGGGTCCGCCGCCCGCAGCATCTCGATTGCGGCAAAGGTCTCCCGTCCGGCGCTGCGCAGCCGCGGGTCGCGTGAGCCCGCATACATCGCCTGCAAGGCCGCGCTGAGCGGGGCGCCGGAGCGGCTATCGCCGCCGGCTTTGGAATCCTGAATCCGGAAATCCGCCAGGCGATCGAGGGTCACGGCCGGAAAGCTCCCCTCTAACGTGCGCGGCGTGCGCGGCCCCAGGGCTACAGCCCGAAACGGGCTCCGCGAGCCGCCACGGCCGGGTTTTTCCGCCCGCAGCGCCCGGTTCAGCCATCCGTCAGGGGTGGCCTTCACGCCCGGCGTGCCGTTCTCCATGTAATCCTGAGCATCGAAGTGCGAGCGGGTGGGGTCGGGCGAGCCGGCGGCATGCACAATGGCCAGATGCCCCTGGGAGAACAGCGGCTGCAAGGGAGCCATGGCGGGATGCAATCCGAAAAATCCATCCAGGTCGATGGCCTGGCCTTTCGGGATCGCCAAGCTCGGCCGCATCCGGTAGTAATCCGGCTCGCCGTGGGGAACAACCATGTTGAGGCCATCCGCGGCCCCCCGCTGAAAGACCACGACAAGCTTCCGCCCTCGGGAATTTGTGGACTGAGCCAGCACCGCCCGGCGGAGAAAGCCCGGCAGGGCGAAGGTTCCCACCAGAGCTATCGCTCCGTCCTTCAAAAACCCCCGGCGGCTCCCCGTCCAAAGCCCGGCCATCGCCTTCCCCTTCGATTCGCTCCCCAGCCCACGCGCCATTGCGCGCTACCTCTTCCAACGCGCAAGACAGAGGAAAGTTGCTGGAAAGGCGTTCTTCGCAAGATTTGAGAGAGCGTTTGCCGGGAGCGGCCGCGCTGCTTCGCCTAGTATTTCGCCAGCGAGGCGATCGCCGCGAAAATATGCTCCGGTTGGGGAAGAATGGCGTCTTCCAGAATAGGCTGGTAGGCCACGAAAGTATCCATGGCGCCCACCCGTCGCACGGGAGCATCCAGGCACTCGAACAGCTCGTCGCCGATCCGGGCGGCAATCTCCGCGCCGTACCCCCAGCTCAGCATGTCTTCGTGCACCACCAGTGCGCGGCCGGTCTTTTTGACCGAGAGCGCGATCGACTCCCAGTCGTAAGGATTGAGAGTGCGCAGGTCGAGCAGCTCCACATCCACTTCCAGATCCTCGAGCGCCCGATGCGCCGCCCGCATTGCTCGCGGGACGGTGGCGCCGTACGTCACCAGCGTGAGGTGACTGCCGGGCCGCACGATGCTGGCCTTGCCGAACGGGATGGCGTAGTCCGGACCGGGATACGCGGCGCGGCCGTGAATCTCCCGGTACAGCTTCTTGTGCTCCAGAAACAGAACCGGGTCGTCGCAGCGGATGGCGGTGCGCAGCAGGCCATTCGCGTCCAGCGCATTGGAGGGAAAGACGACGCGGATCCCGGGCGTATGGGTGAAGATGCTCTCCCCGGACTGGGAGTGATAAATGGACCCGCCGTTCAGATAGCCGCCGATCGCGGCGCGGATGACCACGGGCGCAGAATACTCCCCGTTGGAGCGCCACCGCAGCACGCTCAGCTCATTGCGCATCTGGTGCATCGCGGGCCAGATATAGTCGAAGAACTGAATCTCCACAACCGGCTTCAATCCGCGCAAAGCCATGCCCAGCGCGCTGCCCACAATGTTCGCCTCGGCCAGCGGGGAATTGAAGACGCGCTCGGGGCCGAATTCGTATTGAAGTCCGGCGGTGAGCTTGAAAACGCCGCCCTTGCCCTTCACCAGGCCCTCCCGCAGATCCCGGTCGTGGCTGGTGTCGGCCACATCCTCCCCGAAGACTAAAATGCGCGGATCGCGCGCCATCTCATCCCGCAGGCAGGCGTTGATGAGGTCGGCCATGGTCCGCTGCTCCTGGGTCCGCTCCTGGCCTTCGGACGCGGGCAAAGCATCTGCGTGAAAGCGGTCGCCAGAGGGATCGAGATCCTCCGAGTAGACGTGCCGCGGAATCGTGCCGACTGCCGGCGGAGGGGCTTGCAGGGCGCGATCCGCGGCCTCCCTGACTTCCTCGTCTGCTTCCCGCTCCAGGCGCTCGATCTCCACCGGACTCAGGATTCCCTCCCGCAGCAGCCGCATCTGCATCCGCGGCAGCGGATCGCTCGCGGCCTCCGACCGGCGCTCGGCCTCCGATCGGTATTGCCGCGAATCGTCCGAGTACGAGTGCGAATAGGGCCGGGTAACGTGACCATGCACCAAGGCCGGTCCGCGGCGGGAGCGGCAATGCGCCACCGCGGTCTCCAGGGCGGCATAACTCTCGACCGGATCCGCTCCATCCACCTCAGCGAAATAAAAATTGGGAAAATTCGCAACCAGGTGGGAAATGTTCCCGCCCGGGGTGTTCACGCTCACGGGGACCGAAATGGCGTAGCCATTGTTCTCCACCAGGAACAGCACCGGAAGCTTCAGATTCGATGCCGCGCCGATGGCCTCCCAGAACTCGCCTTCGCTGGTGGCGCCGTCGCCCAGCGAGACAAAAACGACTTCGTCGCCGTGGAACTTGACATGTTTGTACGCGCTGTAATCTCCCTCCCGGGAAGCGGCGGCCGCCGGATGTTTGCTCAAGTAGATTCCGGCCTGCGCGCAGCCCACCGCATGCAGGCATTGGGTGGTGACCGAGGAGGATTGCGATACGACGTTCAGCCGCGTGTTGCTCCAGTGACAGGGCATCTGCCGGCCGCCGCTCGCCGGGTCCGCGGCCGCCCCGACCGCCTGCAGCAGCATCTCCTCTACGGTGACCCCCAGAGTCAGCGCCAGCGCTCGATCGCGATAGTATGGGAAAAACCAATCGTAGCCGGGCCTGAGCGCCATGCCCGCGGCGACCTGCAACGCCTCGTGGCCCGCACCCGATACCTGGAAAAATGTCTTCTGCTGCCGCTTCAGGAGGATCTCGCGGTCGTCGGTCCGGCGCGAGAGATACATCAACCGGTAGAACCGGACCAGTCGTTCGGGAGTCAGATGGCCCGAGGCGGTCAATTCGCGATCTTGAATACCGGACGTGCTGGTCTTGACCATGAACCCTCGAATGCTCTTCGATGCAATCTTCCGACTGCGATCATCCGGCGATCGCGCCTCCGGCGCACTTCCGTGAATTGTAACCTGCCGCCCCCATCGCCTGCGAACGGCCGGCGAAGCTCCCGGAGGGGCGCCGAGCCGGCCGATGGCATCGACAACCGTCCTCGACGAGAAAGAGCCGAAGCGCGCCTCCGCGGAGGGCGCCGGAGGCCGCTTCCGGCGCATTGTCGTCCGTTCCGGCCCGGTTCCGGCATTGACCATTGTTTTTTCCACATGCTTTAATCAGCCGGTTCAGGTCCGTTTTTCGGCGCCTTCGTCGGTTGCCGCGAAAACTGCAAATGTAAGCACTTCGGGAGTGTATCGAATGGTCTTTCTTTCCATTGCTACCCTGGCGCTGTGGCAAGGTTCGACTGCGGCGCCGGCCGGCGGCATTTTTCTGGGCATCGCGCTGGCTGCCGGGCTGCTCGGCCTCCTCGCCGCCCTGCTCCTCACCCGATCCGTCCTGTCCTGCGACTCCGGCACGGCGGAGATGCGGGTGATTTCCGACGCTATCCGGGAGGGCGCGGAGGCGTTCATGTCCAGCCAGTACCGGGCGATTGCAGGCATTGCCGTCGTGCTGGCCATAGCGCTGTTTGTGGGCTATCGGCTCTCCCCCTTTACCGCGCCGCATGCAGTCAAGGTGGTCATCAGCTTCCTGATTGGGGCCTGCTGCTCGGGCCTTTCCGGCTACGCCGGCATGTTTGTCTCCATCCGGGCCAATATTCGCTCGGCCAGCGCGGCTCGCACCAGCCTGGGCAAGGCGCTGCGCATCGCGCTCCATGGCGGGGCGGTAACCGGTCTGATCGTAATCAGCCTCTCCACGCTGGGAATCGGGGGCCTGTTTCTGGCCTTCGGCGGCCTGCGCGACCCGCAGCATGTTCCCTATCAGTTGGTGGGCTTCGGCTTCGGCGCATCCCTGGTAGCCCTCTTTGCCCAACTCGGCGGGGGCATCTACACCAAGGCCGCGGACGTGGGCGCCGACCTGGTGGGCAAAGTGGAGGCGGGGATCCCTGAAGACGATCCGCGGAACCCGGCCGTCATTGCCGACCTGGTCGGAGACAACGTCGGCGATTGCGCCGGCCGGGGAGCCGACATCTTCGAATCCACGGCCGCCGAAAACGTGGGGGCCATGATCCTGGGCGCCGCGCTCTATCCGGTCTTCGGCGTCAAGGGCATCCTGTTTCCGCTGATCGTCCACGCCATCAACCTGGCGGCCAGCTTCGCCGGGGTGATGACGGTGCACAGCCGGGAGGATCAGGACCCCATGGATGCGCTGAACCGGGGATATTACGTCACCACCACGCTGGCGTTGATCGGCTTCGCCGCCGCCGTCTACTACATGCTGCAAGGCCGCTGGTGGCTGCTGGGCTCCGGCATGGTGGGCATCCTCACTTCGTTTCTTTTCGTCCGCATCACCGAGTACTACACGGAGATCCGTTACCGGCCGGTGCGGGCGATCGCCGACGCCTCGCTCACCGGACCCGCCACCAACATCATTACCGGCTTCGCCGTAGGCCTGGAGACTCCGGCGCTGCCGGTGGTCGTCATCGGAACGGCGCTGCTGCTCAGCTACTATTTTGGCGTTCGCGGGCTGGAAGACGCGCCCCTCACGGATTACGCCAAGGGCATCTATGGCACGGCCATCGCCACCATGGGCATGCTCTCCTCGGCGGCTTACATCCTGGCCATGGACACCTTCGGCCCCATCACCGATAACGCCGGAGGGATCATTGAGATGTCCGAGCAGCCGGACCAGGTTCGGACGAGAACCGATCAACTGGACGCCGCCGGCAACACAACCAAGGCGCTGACCAAGGGCTACGCCATCGGCTCCGCCGCCCTGGCGGCGTTTCTTCTTTTCTCCGCCTATCTGGAAACGGTTCACAACATCGTCGCCGAGCGCTTCCTCGAGGCCGGGCAAATCGTCTCACCGCTCTGGCGCTTCACCAACATCAATCTGGCCAGCGTGCCGGTATTCGTGGGCGCCCTGCTGGGGGCGATGCTCACCTTCCTTTTCTCGTCCTTCGCCATCAAAGCGGTGGGCCGGGCCGCTCAATTCGTCATCCAGGACGTGCGCGCCCAGTTTCGGGAGAATCCCGGCATCATGCAAGGCTCCTCCAAGCCGGATTACGGCCGCTGTGTGCGCATCGTCACCCGGGCGGCTTTACGGGAGATGGTGCTCCCCGGCGCCCTCGCGGTGCTGCTCCCGCTCGCCGTGGGGCTCACCTTCCGGCATCTCAGCGCCGCCTACCACATCCTCATTCCGGGAGAAGTGCAGCCCGTGCTGAATGGCCAGGACGTAAACCTCGCCGGCGCCGACGCCGTCGCCGGGCTGCTGATGGTGGGCACCATCGCCGGCATTCTGCTGGCCATGCTGCTGAACAACAGCGGCGGCGCCTGGGACAACGCCAAGAAGCACGTCGAATCCGGGGCCCACGGAGGCAAACGCTCCGATGCGCACAAAGCGGCCGTGGTGGGGGACACGGTGGGCGATCCTTTCAAGGACACCGCCGGACCCTCCCTGCACGTGCTGATCAAGCTGTTGGCGACGGTGACGCTGGTGCTGGCCCCGCTCTTCCTCTAAAAACACCTGCCGCGGCGATGCGGAGACCGCGCGCCCTGCATCCCGCGGCAACCCGGGAAACATGCGCCGCCGGCTCTCAACCGCCGATGTAGGGTCCCTGGCGGCGAAATCGCGGGTCAGTGAGCTGCAGCAGCATGAAATGGGCGACGTCGGCGCGGGCAATACGCAGCGCGCCGGAGGGAAGCGCGTCCGGCAGCACCCGGTACTTCCCCGTAAACGGGCCATCGGTGAGCCGCGGGGGGCGCACGATGGTGAAGTCCAGTTCGCTTGCGAACAGCAGGCGTTCCTGCTCCCGCTGGTCCGCAAACGGGTGCCGCAGCAGGGTCTTTGCGGCAGCCCAGAAAACTCCCCGGGTGAGGGCGTTCTGATACTTGCCATAGCCCGGCCGCGCCCCCGAGGCGCCCAGCGCCACAATCCTCTCCACATAATGCCGGCGCATGCCGGCGATGATATGGGGCAGAGCGCGGCTGAGCACCTCTTCCTTCCTGAGCGAACGGGCGCCCAGGGCGGAGAGCACCGCGCTGCGCCCCGCAATCGCATCTGCAACCGCCGCCGGATCGAAAATGTCCCCCTCGACTACGTGCGCTTCCGGATGCAGGTCTCCATTCTTCCGGCGCACAAATGCGCGGACGGAGTGTCCGCCGGCCACGGCCTGCGCCACGATCTGTCTTCCCGTTCCTCCGCTGGCGCCGAAGACGACAATCCGCATGGGTGGGTTTCTCCCGCCGCGCCTTCAGACCGCGGCCCACACACTATATCGCGTCCTCTCGCCCAGAGCGAGGGGCAAGAGACGCGGCGCCGAACTCGCCACAGTTGCGTACCGCGATGCGGACCGCGCGGGATCCAGAGTCAGAAGTTCGCCTAACAAATGAACTGTCATCCTGAGCGGAGTTTGGCCGGCTTTTGGCCAAACGGAGTCGAAGGATCTGTGGCTGTTCTTGAGCGAATTTCTG
>JAJYZK010000130.1 GCA_021799945.1 Acidobacteriota bacterium | reverse complement strand
CATCCGCCAGCCGGCTTTATCCCGCCATTGGACGATTCGGAGGTTACTGGCTGGGGAGATTGTTCCAGGTTCTTATGGACACCGAAGAGGCTGGGGGAGGGCTTTATTTTTCCCGGTTGCGCCGGGCCGAGGCGGAAGGCCCGAGCTAGAGCCTGTTCTTCACTTTCGCGTGAGCGGCGTTGCGAGAGAAAATCGGGCCAGATGCGGCGGAGGACGAAGGGTGTGGTGGACCCACTGCCGAGGACGACAACGAAGGATGGCCCGATTTTCGCCGCAACCCGGAGGGCTGGGAGCCAGTTTTTCTCAGTTCGAGGAGCGAGGAGCGACGAATATCGGGAATCTTCGAGCGAGGAGCGACGAAGAAAGGGGAAAAACTGGCCCCAGCGCCGCCCGCGGGAAAGTGAAGAACAGGCTCTAAGGAGTCGGCAGGTCCCCGACCGCCAAGCGAATGCCGGGTCGAACCGCCGCGAACCGGTGGCCTGCGCCCGGCGTCAGCGGCCCATGCCGCGCATCCCGCCCAGCGTTCCCATCAAACGGCGCTGCAGCGCTCCGCCTTTGCCGGCGCTCTTGAACATCTTGCGCATCTGCGCATATTGCCGCAGGAGCTGGTTCACCTCCTGCACGCTCGTTCCCGAGCCCCGGGCAATGCGCTTGCGCCGGCTGCCGGAGATGATCTCGTGTCTCTCGCGCTCGATCCGGGTCATGGAGTTGATGATGGCCTCCACCCGATTGAACTGCGACTCGTCCACCTGTCCGGCCATCTGCTGGATGCCCTGGAACGGTCCCACCGAGGGCAGCATCTTCAGGATGCTTTGCATGGAGCCGAGCTTGCGCACCTGGCGGAGCTGATCCCGGAAGTCCTCCAGGGAAAAGCCGTCCCCGGAAAGCGCCTTGCGCGCGAACTCCTCAGATTTTTTCCGGTCCAGATTCTCTTCCGCCTTTTCAATCAGCGTGAGAATGTCGCCCATGCCGAGAATGCGGCTGACGATGCGGTCCGGATGGAAGGGCTCGAAGGCATCCGGCTTCTCGCCCACGCCGATGAACTTGACAGGCTGCCCGGTCACCTGGCGAATGGATAGCGCCGCGCCGCCGCGGGCGTCGCCATCCATCTTGGTGAGAATGATGCCGGTCAACGCCAATTGCCGGTGAAACTCACCCGCGGAGTGGACCGCGTCCTGCCCGGTCATCGCGTCGGCGACGAACAGGATCTCCTGCGGATTCAGCAGAGCCTTCAGGCTGCGCATTTCCTGCATCAGATCCTGGTCGATATGCAGCCGTCCGGCGGTATCGACGATCAGCGTGTCGCAGCCGGAATTGACGGCCTCCCGCCGCGCCTCCCTGGCCAGCCTCTCCACCAGCGGCGTTCCCGCCGCTTCGCCCTTCGCATCTCCCTCATAGAGGTTGGCGTGGATCGATTTGGCGACGATGCCAAGCTGTTCGCGGGCCGCCGGACGGTACACGTCCACCGAGACCAGCATGGGCCGGTGGCCGCCCTTTTTGAGCCAGGCCGCCAGCTTGCCGGAGGTCGTCGTCTTACCCGATCCCTGCAGCCCGGCCATCAGAATCACGGTGGGCGGCCGCGAGGCGAAATTGAAGCGGGCCGTATCCTTCCCCAGCAAAGCGGCCAGTTCGTCGCGAACGATCTTGACCACCTGCTCGGTCGGAGACAATGCGGTCATCACCTGCTGTCCAACGGCCTTTTCCCGAATCCGCTCGATCAGATCCTTGACCACGTTCAGATTGACGTCGGCTTCGAGCAGGGCAAGCCGTATCTCGCGCAGCGCCTCCCCGATGTTCTCCTCGGTGATGGTTCCCTGGCCGCGAAGGTTCTTGAAGGCCCGCTGTAGCTTTTCAGACAGTGTTTCGAACATGGCGCTGCTCGCAGTTTACCCGAGAACCGAGGCGCCGGCCCGGGCCGGCCCCGCACCGCCGGCCTTCACCAGATAAACGGGAGGATCCCCTTGACCCGGCTCCGATATTCACGATAGCCGGCGCCGAACTCCTCCAGCATGAATCGCTCTTCCTGCAGGGATTTGATCTTCCAGGCGACGGCCGCCAGCAGAAGGCCTAAGAATCCGCTGAGGCGGCCGAAGATCACGGCCGTGCCCAGAATGGCCAGCAGAAACCCCAGATAGATGGGGTGGCGGGTAAACCTGTAAGGTCCGGTGAGAATCAGCGTGTGGTCTTTTTTGATGGTGACATCCGAACTCCAGTTCCCCCCCAGACAGGCGCGAGCCCAGAAGGCGAAGGCGAAGCCGGCCGCCAGCAGAGCCCAGCCGCAGACATCCGCCCAGGCCGCGTCCGGGATGAGCCGGAGGCGCAGCAGGGGCCAGGAGTGAAACTGGCCGGAGATTAGCCAGTAGGCAATCGCCGTAATTGCGATTTGCAGGAACCGGGCGCCGCGGGTCTGCCTCTTCCGCGCAGACTTGGCGAAGATTCCAGGCGCGAGCCACAGCAGGCTGAAGAGCGACCAACTCACCCCGACGAGCCCGCGAACGCCGATTCCGCTGATTTTTTCGAATCGAAGCATGGCCCTCTCGCCAGACCCGTGAGCGCCGCGCAGCCGGGCGCAGTTCCAGCCGCGCGGCGGCAAGACTGCGGATGCCGGCGTCCGACGCCGGCCCCTACTCATGGTCGGGCAGGAGGTCGGCATCCGCGGTGACGCCGATCTGCCCGTCCGGCATCCAGCCAAGAACGGGCGCATAGACGCCGAGAAACCGACGCCGCCACCAGGCCCCGGTCCGGCGCTTTTCATCCAGGGTGGTAAACCAGTATTGCCAAAGCACCGCGCGCACCTGGCGGGGCGGATCCGCGGCGAAGGGATTGCCGGCGAAGAGCGCCAGCACCGCGGGATCCTCCTGCAGCAGACGCAATTCGGCGCGCCCGACAATGGGGTTTTGCTGCCAGGAACCGAGAGAGGCGAACCACAAATTCCATTCAAACCGCGGCTGATAGGGCGCGTACACGCCGGGCGCCTTCATCACGTCCTGCGGTTTATAGCGGAAGGGATACGCCACCCAGGTCTTGCCATCGGAGGAGCCCTGAAATTCGATTTCATAGCGCCCGCGAGTCATCACCGCAAAAAGCCCGTATTGATTGGCGATGCGCATCGGCTCCAGCGCGGTAACCGGCCCGGACGGCAAGGGCAGGTCGGGAAGGACCATGCGGGCCATAGCAAAGGTTGTCGCGTAGGCGATCCAGATAAGGGCGACCGCGCTCGTACAGAGCCCGGCGGCGCGCAGCGCCCGGCGGAAATGTCCGCCGTCCTGCGCCGCCGGGCTCGCAACGGCCGGCATCGCGGCGGGCCCGGGCAGCCGCAGTCGCCGCCGCCAGCCTTCGAGCAGGCGGTCATCCAGCAGGAGAAAGCCCAGGCTGAGCACCAGGTAATTCAGGAAGGTGTAATTCGCGGTCAGGATCACCACCGCTTCCCAGGGAGTCACAATCAGGAAGCAGACGAACCGCCAGCGGCGAGGCAGAAAGAGCATCCACACGATGCCCAGCTCCATGGCCAGCGTGGCGAACGCGGTTCCCTCCTGGAACCAGTGTGGAAGGTGCTGCATGTACCAGCCGATCCAGGTGGGCAGCGGACCGTTCTGGTAGTACTCATCCATGGCCGTTAAGTGGCGCCACTCCGGGTCGCCGCTCAAAAGCTTCACCATGCCGGATTCGAAATAGATGCGAAACCACTCCCAGCGCAGCAGGAACAGACTGGCTCGCGACGGGGGCTGCGCCGTCCCCAGCCCCGGCCGCAGGCCGCCCGGAGCAAAGAAAAGCGAGAGAAATCCCGCCTCCAGCAACATCCCGTCGGATTGATAGCCGGAGAAGACCTGCGCCGCGCCGACGAAAGAAAGCAGACAGACAAAGCAGACCGCCAGACCGGCGCGCGGCCAGAAGTTGACGGCGACCGCCAGGGAGGCGGCCATCCCCGCCCAGCACAGCGCCAGCAGCATGTGCGGCCCGCTGGAGATCCACAGCAGGGTGGGAGCGAACCACAGGCCGAGGAGATGCGGGAAGGACTGAGAAACGGCGGCCAGGTATTCGCCCGCGGGTAGGATGCCCTCCGGCCCTATCAGCCCGCGAATCTGGAAGACCAGCGAATAGAAGGCGGAAAAGTAAATCAATCCGAGGGCGCGTAAAAACAGCCAGCGCGGCAACAGATGATCGGCGTCGCCCTGCTCGGAGTCAAACAGCCAGCGAAATCCGCGCCCCCAATCCATGCAGCCCAGTGTATCCCCCGCTTCCGCGGGTTGGGCGCCCTGAGGGAGCGGCTGGCTGAAAGCAGCGGCCCGCCGGGCCAGGAAGGCGCGGCGGGCCGCTGCGCTTGCCACCCTGACGGACCGAGCCGCACTCGGTCTCCTTCGGCGCTTTCAGGACGCCGACTCTGGGGCGAGGTACGGATAGAGGAGGGTTAGCTGCCCTGGTGCACGATCACCTTTTTGGGCCTGGGTCTCTGCCTGGCTTTGCGCCTGACGACCGGAACGATGGGCGCCGGCGGCGGGGGCGGCGCGGTATTCGCAACGAGCCAGGTCTGGGCGCCCAGCAGCGCCGCATCGCTTCCCGCTGGAGGAAGTGCGCTGATTGCGGGATACGGCTGGTCTGGAGCGAGGCCATCGGGGAATTGTTTGCCGGTGCGGTCGGCGTCGATCGCCGTGGTCAGATAGAGTTCGGCGCCGTCGTCCAGATGGAATCCCTGAGCCGCTGTGGATTTACCGGCCGTATGCTGGCCGAAGAAGCGGGTATCCGGGCGCGCATGGAAGGCCACGGCGATTGCTTCCGCCGAACTGGCCGTTCCGTCATCCATGAGTACGGCCACCGGAGCCATCGGAGTCACCCGCAGCGGAGAGTCGGAGAGGCTGAGCGAGACCGCCTCCAGGCCCGTCGCGGTCCGGGTTCCGGTCTTGCCGTCCTGATAAAACCAGGGAATATTCCCATCCGCGGTAACGAAATACCCCACGACTCCCTCGCCCAGCACGGGGCCAATGCCGGTCAACATGGGCCACATGTTTCCCCCGCCGTTGCCCCGCAGATCGACGATCCAGCCCTTGGGTCCCTGCGCGGAAAGTTCGGTCAAAATGCGGCGCACGTCCGAGGCGTACAGCAGCAGCCCATCGTTGTCTTTGGCCGAGCACCGGGGCAGAGAGATGTACCCGAAATTCCTCCCGTCCAGCGTCACAATGTGGCCGTCCGGCAGGCCCCGCGATGCGAAGGGAGAAGGCGTTGGAGCGGATTGCGCCACGCGGGGGGCGGACTCCGCGGCCTCCTGCTCGGCCTGCTTCAGCAATGCAATCTGGTCCGGATACAACCCGGGAGGCAGGCGAAGACGACTGCTGGGATCGTTCAACTGCACCAGAGCCCAATACAGCGCCGGATACGTATCGATCGGGTTGAAGGCTCCCGCCGCCCGCTTGAACGCTTCCGTGCGCAGATCCGCCCAGTCCACCGACTGGGCGTGCAGGGAGTGCTGCTGCATGATGTCGAGCGCGTTATTCAGGAATGCGGCGGCATCCGGGGTGATAGCAGTAGGACTGGTCGCCGGCTGTGGAGGCTTCTTGCTCGCAAAGCCGCACGTGGCGCCAAAGAGAATCAAGGAACAGACAAGGAGACGTATAGGATACTTCATCGCAGCCCGAGACTAGCATGGACGCGAAACGGAAGTGATCGCACAAAGGTTGCAGACTGACGCAGTTACCTGACCGAAGTAACTTCTCCGTTTACCCCATGTGATCCACGGGTCTCGTCCGTTATTGTCCCGTCAGCGACGGCAGGTTGAAATCGACGCCGGCGGCCCGGTTCGCTTTTACCGTCGCGGGCAAATCGATGGCCGCAATGGGAATCGCCCTCCGGCGGTCGCCGTCCAGGGCATAGAGGGTGGTGGGCGTAAGAACGTAGTTGCGCACGCGCTCCTGCGCCCGCCCGTCATTGAAGACCAGGATCGTCTCCGGCTGCCGCTTGACCGGCGCCGTGGGCGCAGCATAGTCCGGACTGTAGCTGGGCCGAAAGCGGTCGCCATAGGGGGAGGGGGGAGGAGCCTCCTCGTCCGGCGCGTTGGAGACAGATTGCGGGGCCGAGCCCGAGGGGTCCGCTTGCGATTCGCCGCCGGAGTCTTGGGCTTGCTGGGAATCCGAATCTCCATCTCCGTCCGAGCCATCGTTCAGGTCCAGAGTCCAGCCGTATCCGTAGGGGTAAGGGTAGCCCACGTAGTTTGAGCCGAGGCCATAACCCGGAGAGCCGCCGTAGCCGCTCCAAAACGGCCCATGATCGCGGTGACGGTGCACCCCGTGGTACGGGTGACGATCGCCGCCGAATCCACCGGAGGGCTTCGATGGATCGCCATGCGCCCCGTCGAAGGGCGAACGCGTTGTCCCGGAAAAGCGGTATCCGGGAGAAAATGCTCCGCCGTAGGGCCCATGGAATCCGCCGGGCGCCGGTCGGCTGGACTGGCCGAAGGCGAAAGGCGCCAGCCGGGGACTGGCCGTGAAAGCGCCGGAGACGCCGCTGTGAAACACCGCGCTGGAGCGGATGCCGCCGGCTTCGCCGCCACTGCGCTGGGCCCGTGCGGAACCCACGCCAAGAGTAGCCAGCGCGCATGCCAGGAGAATTGCGCCCGGTCGCGGCATTCGCTCATTCTACTCCGCTTCCGAAGCCGGTTCCGGTGACCCACGGGTGAACCTTGCGCTTATTAAAACCAATCGCGAATCGGTTGAAGCCCGAGCTCCCATTCGCGCTGAGGCCAGCGCCGGTCCCGGTACGCGGGAGCGCGCTTCGCCGCGCAGGAATATACGCCGCTCCGCCTTCGTTTGCTCCGAGGATGTCCGGGATTTGTCGCCGCGTTCGTTTTCTCTGTCCACACTGGGGCGAGTTTTCCGTGGAGCGCCTCCGCGAGGCCGCAGCGTGGCGGCGGAAGCCCTTTTCGGAGGCAGGGGCCGCGAGTTATGGCAAAATGAGAAGGCAAGTGATCGATTGTTCAGGAAAGATCGGCTCCGTCCCGAGGCGCCTCGGCCCGGGATCGAACCCGCTGAGGCCGCATAGCGGGGCAGCCGCCGAACGCGGACCCGTTCAGACTCAGCCACCATGCTGCGGCGGGTTCCTGGGGTAGTCCGCAGGTTGAAACGCACGGAACCTACAGGAGTCTCATCGCATTGAACTCTTTTTTTCAGGCGGCGGTCATGCTCGCCACGCTCTCTGCGTCCGTTCCCTTCCGGACCTTCGCGGCAACGCAGGATGGTCCGGTGGCGGCGGCGGTCGATCCGTCTACCTCCGCCGAAGTCCCGGATGCCCCGCAGGCCGCCGGGGCCACACCGGCGTCAGGCTCCCCGCAGACTCATAGCGCTGTGCCATCCGGACCCCCTGCGCCGCCCGACATGCAGCAGCCCAAGCGGATTCTCGGCGTCATGCCGAATTACCGGGCGGTGAGCACCGGCGCGGTTTACACGCCGCCGACCTGGAGGGAATCCCTGGTGATGGCGACCGAAAACAGCTTCGATTACTCCTCCTTCATCTTCACCGGCCTCACTTCCATGATCGCCGAGGGAGACGACGCCCACCCGCAGCTTGGAAAGGGCGTTCCGGGCTTCTGGGCATACTCGTGGCGCGGCTTTATCGACAAGACGGACGGCAATTATCTGGTTTTATTTGCGCTGCCCACCGTCTTCCGGCAGGACGAACGGTACTATACGATGGGCAAGGGCACGATCTGGCATCGCACCGTCTATTCTCTCGGCTCGGTGCTCATTACGCCCAACTATCAAGGAAACAGAAGCTTCAATTACTCCGAACTGGCCGGCCGAGGCATCGCTCAAGCCGTCTCTGTTGTGTATTATCCGGCGCAGGAACGAAATTTCGAAGATGTGGCCAGCAAATACGGCTATGCGGTCATGCGGGATGCGTTAGCAAACGGCTTTCGCGAATTCTGGCCGGATATCTCCGCGCATCTCTTCCACAAAAACAACCCGTAGCAGCCTGGAGCGCAACAGGGGGCGCTTGGAGCGCAACAGGGGGCACGGGAGACGCGTCGAAT
>JAJYZK010000129.1 GCA_021799945.1 Acidobacteriota bacterium | reverse complement strand
ACCGGGGACTCCGGCGGGACCAGCCCTTCGCGCTTCAGCACGTCGCTTACCCGGCGCGCCAGCTCCGCTTCCGCCTCGGCGATCATGCGCGCGGGAATCTCTTCCAGACCCACTTCCAACAAAAGCTCGGCCATCGTTTCCTGTGGACTATTCGGGAGTAGCCGCATACCGCGCATAGAACCTGGCGATGCCGACGGCCAGGGTGCGGATGCGGGCAATGACGCCGACGCGCTCGGTCACGGAAACAGCGCCCCGCGCGTCCAGCAAGTTGAAGAGGTGAGAACATTTCAGGCAGAGATCGTAGGCGGCCAAAATCGGGAACCGGCGGATGGTCTGCCGCCATTCCAGATCCGCAGGCGCCTCCCCAGCGCCTTGCCTTTCCAGCGCGGAGGCCTGGCTCAGCAGCCCCGCACATTCCGCCTCGTACAAACCGAAGTGCTCCCAGAGCTTGTCCACCTCCGCTCTTTCGAAGTTGTAGACCGAGAATTGAAGCTCTTCCAGATGCCGCACTTCGCCGTAGGTCATCGCCCTGCCGGGAGCTGCGCCTGCCTCACCCGGCATCCGGGTCCAGATCACGTCATAGATGGAATCGACATCCTGCAGAAAGGCGGCGATCCGCTCCAGGCCGTAGGTGATCTCCGCGCAGATCGGATCGAGATCGATGCCCCCGCACTGCTGAAAATATGTGAACTGGGTAATCTCCAGCCCGTCCAGCATCGCCTGCCACCCGATGCCCCAGGCGCCTAGAGTCGGGGCCTCCCAGTTGTCCTCCTCGAATTTGAGATCGTGCTGCCGGAGATCGATGCCGATGACCCCGAGCGACTCCATATAAAGCTCGAGCACGTTTGCCGGCGGAGGCTTGAGCACCACTTGAAACTGCGTATGCTTGAACAGCCGGTTTGGATTTTCACCGTAGCGGCCGTCGGCCGGCCGGCGGGAGGGTTGGGCATAGGCCACGGAATAGGGCTTGGGACCGAGAACGCGGAGAAACGTCTCGGGAGACATCGTGCCGGCGCCCA
This sequence comes from Acidobacteriota bacterium, assembly GCA_021799945.1. GTDB lineage: Bacteria > Acidobacteriota > Terriglobia > Terriglobales > Acidobacteriaceae > PALSA-350. The sequence continues at coordinate 7,026 of JAJYZK010000129.1, read as the reverse complement.
CCTCTACGTCATAGGGCTGCTGCAGCACACAGCCGTGAGCCGCCCAAAAGCCTTGCAGGCGAAGGAGCAGATCCTGGAAAGACAGCGCCGCCGCCGAACTGGGGGGCTCTGAATGAGCCGCTGAATGAGTCACTGCTGGATTCTAAACCAACCCGCCTCCGCAGCGAGGCTCTGGAGAAGATCCGCTCGGCCGCGCTTCGACGGGGTCGGTGAACCGCTCCACCGGCCGCGGGCCGGTTTTGCAGAGTCTCCCGAACTCTCCGCCGACGCTATACTCGCAGTCGAGCCTCTCCCTTCCTCGCAGCGCAGTCCCCTGCTCGGACGCATAGCCGCAGGGAGACAAGGAGCCCAAGATGCAAAGCCGCCTCATCGGAACCACCATGCCCGTACTGGAGTTCGTTCTGGAGCCCAATGAAGCCATCATCTCCGAGGCCGGGGAGCTTTCCTGGATGAGCAGCTCGATCCAGATGCGCACCCACACGCAACTGGGAGGGGGCGGAGGATTTTTTGGCGCGCTGCGCCGCGTGGCGGGCGGGGGTTCGCTGTTCATGACGGAATACTTCGCCGCCGGAAAGCCCGGAGAGATTGCCTTCGCCGCCAGGGCGCCCGGCCACATTGTGCAGTTGGAGGTCGGGTCCGACCGCCAGTATTTCCTGCATCGCCACGGCTTCCTTTGCGCCACGCCGCAAGTGCAACTGGGAGTTGGGTTTCAGCAGTCGCTGGGCGCGGGAGTCTTTGGCGGCGATGGCTTCCTGCTGCAAAAAGTTACCGGACAGGGCATGGCTTGGCTTGAATTATCGGGAGAAGTCGTGGTCAAAGACCTCGCCGCGGGGGAGACGCTGCGGGTGCATCCCGGGCACGTGGGCGCCTTTCAAGGCTCCGTCTCGTTCCAGATTGTGAGAATCTCCGGCATCTCGAACATGATCTTTGGCGGCGATGGAATCTTTCTGGCCGCGCTTACCGGCCCCGGCAAAGTGTGGCTGCAGACCCTCCCTCTCGCGAAACTTGCCCACCAGATCCTGCAATACATGCCCAGCCCGGCGCAGGAATCCGCGCAAGGCGGCGTGGTGGGCGGCATTGTGGGTTCGATCCTGCGGGGGAGCTGACCACCGCGCCGGGCCAGGTTGTCGTCCGGGCCGGAGAGCCGGCGGATACTCTTACTGTCCCGCAGGGGCCGCAGTGATGCCATTCGAAGGCGTCACGGTAATGGTCATCTGCGGCAGCGCGGTGGGAATGATGATTTCCGAGCCGTTGGCTGAGCTGGCCTCAATGGTGAAAGGATAGGTTCCGGGCGGCGTTCCCGGATTGATGCCCGGGCCGTAGTTCAGGTAGTTGTAGCGCTGCGCGCATGCCGTCAGCGCGACAACGCCGGTGCAGGCCAGCAGCACCAGCGCCGCGGAGCGAATCCCCTTTCGCCTGCCGAAGCCCAGCCCGGCGAGGCCGAAGAGCGCCGGCACGGCAAAGACCAGTTCTCCGGCTCCGGACCTTCCAGAAGCCCGGATCCCGGCGCTGGAAGACCGGTGAAGGGTTTGCACCTGCATGGTGCTGGGAGCCGAGGGGCAGGACTGCTTACCGTTGGCTCCGGTGGAGCACCCTACGTCCAGATTCGCCGGCAGGAAGATGCAGGATATCGTGAGCGGTAAGCCGCTGCAGGAGAGGCTCACTTCTCCGGAGAATCCGTTGACCGGGGTAATCGTCAGCGAGCTGTTGGCAAACCCGCCCTGCGGGGCGGAGAGGGAGGTCGGAGTCGCCGTTACGGTAAAAGTCGCCACCGTGCTCGGAGCGGATTCGGCATGCACGTGCGTGTAGGCGGAGACCGAGGCCACATGCCCGGCGTCTCCCATGTACACGGCGGAAACCTGTTGGTCTCCGGGGGCAAGCAGATCCGTGTCGAGGCTTGCATTCCCCTCGCCATCCAGAATCGACGAACCGAGATCCAGGGAGGATTTTCCGCCCGCGCCGGAGGAGCGGAAGTTGACGACGCCGGTCGGCGTCTTCATCCCATCCAGCGCCGTCACATGCGCGGTCAGGGTCACCGCCGCTCCAGGCCCCTGGCGACTGGAGCCGGCCGTGAGAACGGTTTCCGTGGCGGTAAGATCCTGGGCCCTTGCGGTCGCGGCGCAGGCCATCACCGCCGCCACCGCTAAAATCGCCCCCCCGCAAGCCCTGCGCCACACTGCACTGCACTGCACAGAGGCCGCTCCCGCACGCCACCGGCCTTCGGCGTCCCTCATCGACAGCAAATCCATCCTGATAGCTCTGCCCGATCCCTTCCCTGCATATCGCAATCGACGCCCGCCGGCGGCGGTCGGCGTCTCGCGACTTGGTTCAGATTCTACCGAAAACCCGTCTTCGGATTTCGCCATTGCCCGGCCGCAGCCGCCTGCACTGGAACGCCGCGCCGGTAGAGAGCGCGGGGCTGCATTGGAGAAAGTTGACGTTAAGAAACCATTGTATCCGGGAAGGCTTCCTGTGGCTGCTGCGAACTCCTGAAAATAGATTCCGGGCTGCATGCTGCGTTTCCGCTGAGCGCTCTCCGCGGCCATCAGTTGGCGCTCCCCGCCTGGCGCGCTCCTTCCAACGCGGCGTCGTCGTGGCGATCCGGCGAACTCCGCTCCGCTAGCTGCTGCCTGACCAGCTTCTCGGCCTGGCCGCGAATCTCCGGTTGATCGCCGAATCCCGCCAGCCATGCCACCGCGGGTTCGCGCCGAAACCACGTCTGCTGACGCTTCGCATAGTTGCGATGGCCCTGGCAGGTCAGGGCCACCGCGCGCTCCCGATCGATTTCGCCGCGGAGAAACTGCGCCGCCTGGCGGTAGCCCAGCGATTGCAGCGCGGAGCACCTGGCCGTCGCGCCGGCCGCCGAACAGCGGGCCAGCAACGCCTCGGTCTCCTCCACCAGCCCCGACGCGAACATGCTTCGCGCGCGGGCGTTGATGCGCTCGTAGAGCTGGGAGCGATCCGGGTTCAGGCCGATCCGAAGGATTCGGAAGCCGCTCAGCCCCTCCCGGCCCGTGCGCCACAACTCTGAGAGCGGCTGGCGAGCAAGCAGGGAAACCTCCACGGCTCGAATCACCTTGGAGGCGTCGTTCGGGTGAATGCGGCCCGCGGAGACCGGGTCCAGCCGCCGCAGCAGGCGGTGGAGGCGGGCCGCGCCGCGATCCTCGAAGCGCCGCTGAAGCCGGGTCCGCAACGCCGCGGACCGCAAGCTCCCGGGCTGAGAGCCGGCGAAGAACCCTTGCAGCAAAGCGCGGAGGTAAAGTCCCGATCCACCCGAGACGATGGGCAGCTTGCCTCTTGCGGCGATGTCTCCGATGGCGGCTCGCGCCGCCCGCCCATAGTCGCCCGCCGTATACGGCTCCTCCGGATTGGCCACGTCGAGCAGATGGTGGGGCACGCGCTCTCTCTGCTCCGGCGAGGGCTTCGCGGAACCGATCTCAAACCCGCGATAAATCGCGATCGAGTCGCAGCTCACCACCTCTCCGCCGAAGCGTGCGCCGAGGGCCACGGAGAGCGCTGTTTTTCCGCTGGCGGTCGGCCCCAGAATCACAACCAGCAGCGGCAATCCCACGTTCGGGAATTCTGCATTGCGCTCTACCACAGCCGCCACCAGCCTACCGGAAACACAGTGTGGCGCGCGGCCCGCGCCAGCCCCGCCAGCAGCAGGGCCAGAGCCAGAAGCGCCAAGCCATACACCTGCCGTTTGCGGAGTTCCGGATCTGCCTGCATGGCCGCGTCTACCGCGGTTTTGAGGGATCGATATTGTAGAAAAAGCCAAAGCGCAGCTCCAGGAACGGTCCCCGGAACTGCGAGGGCAGGGGCGGATACGGAGCGGCGCCCGTAATGCCGCCCCAGGCCGCCCGATCCAGAGCCACGTCTCCGGAGGGAAACTCCAGAATCATCTGCTTGACGCTGCCGTCCGGATAGATCTTGAAGCGGATGCCGACGCTTCCCTGCTTGTTCAGCGGCGGGCGCGCGGACTCCGGAATCATCGGGAGCCAGCTTCGATACGTTGCGGCGATCACCCGCTGCATATACGGGCCGAAATCGACCCCCATGGTATCGCTGAGGATGTCCACGCCGGCGTTGACGCCCGAATGGCTAACCGGGGCATTCATCCCGTAGTCTCCGGGCTGCTGGTTGGCGCGTAGCGCGTCGCTTTGCAGGGCCCGGCGGATCGCATCCCCCGGAGTCGAGAGGCCTTGATTGAAGTTGGGTCGGGTGGGCGCCGGCTTGGGGGCTTCCAGTTGCGCCTGCTGGACCGGGGCCATGGGCGGGGGCGGAGGCGCGGGGTGCGGAGGCTGCGGCGCCGCCTGGGCCAGAGGAGCCGGCGCGGGCGGTGCGGGGGTTTTTTCCGCCTTTTGCGCCGGCGGCGGCGCATGCTGGCCGGCGCGGAGCTCGGCCTGCAATTGCTCTAGAGTCTTGCGGTCCAGGGTTGGGTGTTGGGCCTGCGCAATGCGGTTTTTGTCCGAGGGCGGAGCCTCCGGCTTGGGTTTGACCGGCTTCAGAGCATCCGGCGGCAGGTTCAGGTACGTCAGATCCTTCTTGTTCTTGAACGCATCCCTCGGATTCACCACATGTGGTTGATGCCAAATAACTTTTGGCCCATAAATCAGGAACCAAAAGAGAATCATGTGAGCGATGACGGAGATCCAGATGCCTTCCCGCCGGAGCGAGCGCGAACGCTCGTCCTCCATCTGGTCAATCAGGTGAAGAAGCTCATCCGGATCGAGATTGTCATACGCCGAGGGCTTGCGCCGGAATGTTCTTTCCGGCGGCCTCTCTGGCGGTCTACTTGGAACTTCAGTCGTGGGCATTCGCTGGCCGTAACGGCTCTGGGTTCAGGCCGGAACCTGGTGGCCGGCATTGAACTTATCGGTAAGCGCTATTCTCTCATTCTTTTGAATCTATTCCGCAAGTCCAATGCCATTCCCGATGGCACAATCCCAGATCGATTCTCCAAACTCCGAGTCCAACTCCAAGTCCGCGCCGCGGCAATCCCCGCTCTTGGCTCGGAAATTGCTTGCGTCACGGTAATTTATCCTGACCGAAGCAATAACACAACCGATCAAAAAGGGGATGCAAACCCTTGGTCAAGGAAAACATCCCGGTGGAAGCCAGATTGACATCGTTCGCGGCGCCGGCAGCCTCGAAAGGGCTTTGGGGCGGCTCTTGAGAAACCTCTTCCGGCTCCTGGCGAAATTGCAGCTTTGGCTATTGGTTATCCTCAAGCCCCTCGGGCTCTGGGGCGCCGGAGTCCTCGCTCTGTTGGATGCGGCAGCGATCCCGTTGCCGATCGATCTCATTCTCGCCGGGTATATCTGGAGCGACCGACGTCGTTTTTACCTGTACATTCTGGCCGCCGCGGCAGGCTCCGCGCTTGGCGGCCTATTGCCCTATTATCTGGGCCGGGCCGGCGGCGAACTCCTGCTGATGAAAAGAATCGACCGGGCGCGGATGGAAAAGTTGCGGACTCGCTTCGAAAGGCAGGAGTTTTTCGCCATCCTGATCCCTTCCATGCTTCCTCCGCCCGCGCCCTGGAAGCTTTTCGTCATCGGCGCCGGCGTTTTTGAGATGAAACCGGCCAATTTTCTTGTTGCGGTCTTTGCCGGACGGGTGCTGCGGGACCTGGTCACCGCGCTGCTGGTGATCCGATACGGACCGGATATCGTCAGAATCATGGGCAGCCTGCTGGCCCGCCATAAAACCGCGATGGCGGGCGTAACCCTCCTGCTCCTCGTTCTTCTCGCGGGCTGGATGCTGCGCAGGGTGCGCGCGAAGCGGACGGATGGCGGATAGCGCCGCAGCCTTGGGGCAACTCAGCGGAAGCGGAGCTGCGCCAATGTCCCTTTCCGCGCTTCCACCAGCCGGGGCGCGAGCTGAGCCGAGCCGAAGGCCAGGCCGGCTACGACCAGCGTCGAGAGGATGTCGTTGCGATAGAAGGGCAACCCCGCCGCATAGCAGGCGGCAAGACCGGCGGCGGTGTGTGGATACATCGAAGAGCCAGCCCACACGGAAAAGTTGCTCATCGCAAAAAAGGAGGTCGAGGCGAGAAGGCTGGCTCCAATCACCCGCCCGGCGCCCGGGCGCCCTTTCAGCCGCCACGCCCCCAGCAGCCCGGCCCCTGCGTACCAGAGCCACGTCAGCAGATACCCTTGCACGACAAACGGATAGTTGTAGACGTGGACGGTCAGGTAGTAATCCGAACCGGCAAACAGGGCGGCAGGAACAGCGATCTGCCATGCCGGCCGGCGGGCGCCAAAGTAGAGCAGCGATCCGCCGACAGCGGTGAAGTTCATCCATGCCGGATGGGGAGCCACGCGGCTGACGATCGCCAGAAGAACCAGAAGATACGCGGACATCGCCACCTCCCTTGCCGCGCCGGGCGCGTCCTCGCCGGCGCCCTTTTATTCTCCCGGGCTCCAGCCTGCCGGGTCAAGGAGGACGAAACGCATTGGAGGCTTCGGGTTACCGAAAGGCGCGCCCCCGGTTCGATGGCCGAGTGCGGTTCGATCCCCGCATTCCGCCCTCCATCGCAGAGCTACTCAGGGCCTTTGCACGCTTCCACCCATCACCATCGCGTCGATCGGCCGCAGCGGGATCCCACCCGAGGATTGCTCCGGCGCAACGTAGACCCAGGCCGTCAGCCCGCTGGCCGGGCCGCGCGATAGAACAGAATAGGAGAAGCGAAGATCGCGAAACTCCACGGCCGCATCCAGCGGCTGCGGGGCCAGGTCATTCGAGCCCTCGCCATTCGCCGGACCGCGGTCCGTGACGACCGGAAACTCCGACCAGTCGAGAAATACCCGACCCAGCCAGGAGCCCTCGGCCGCCCTCACCGCCGGCGTCACCGGCGGCTTGAAGACCACTCTCTTGAGCGTCCCGGCTTCCTCGGCTTCTCCGTTCAGGTTTACCGAACCGGTCAGGTAGTAGTTTTTCGTTTCGACGATCGCGAACCAGCGAAATGGGTTGACCGGATAGGGTTCAAGGCCGACCCGCACGGCCGGTACGGAGGAGGCCGCGCCG
>JAJYZK010000128.1 GCA_021799945.1 Acidobacteriota bacterium | reverse complement strand
CGACCTTCCTCCTGCCGGCCTTCGCCAGCGCGTGGCGGAGCAACTCCAGCAGCTCCTCCAGGGTTCGGCATTTCGACTGCCCTTCCAGGGTGGGCGTGACCACGGAGATGCTGCCCTCGTCGATGGCGGCGAAGGAGATGTCGTTCTGGGCCACCAGCAGCAGCCGGCTCTGGGCCTGCAACACAATCTTGCCGGAATGCAGGCGGGATCCGGCCTGCTTCTGCTCAATCAGCCGAAGGAGCGCGTCCAGGCGCGCGTCGGAAACATCGTCGGGACTCGATGCGGAGGCTTCGTTTTCCGCCGCCCGCTGCCGGTCGGAGGCGTGGCCGCCTCGCAGCCGCTGTCTCGCCCGCTCCAGCGCCTGCATCACCCGCGCCCGGTCGAAGGGCTTCAGCAGATAGTCGATCGCATTGACGTCGAAGGCGCGCACCGCATATTGATCGAAGGCGGTGGCGAAGATGATCTGCGGCAGGGGCTCGCCGCCGGCTTCGAGCAGTTTCTTCAACACCGCGAAGCCGTCCAGGCCGGGCATCTGGACGTCCAGGAAGACGACATCGGGATGATGGCTCCGAATCAGGTCAACGGCCTCGATTCCGTTCCGGCCCTGGGCAATCACTTCGACCCCGCCGGCGGAGTCCAGCAGATATTTCAGCTCGTCGCGCGCGAGCTGCTCGTCATCCGCAATTAGAGCCGTCATCGGCATCCGCGCACCGCTTTCCCACTTTTCACTTCTGTTTCTCCTCGCTTGTCCCTGCGCAATTTCCCTGCATCAGGAAGGCCGCGCGTGCAGCCGGGCGGGAGTATTGTCCGTGGTCAGATCGTGGCCGCAGTTGACACAGTACAGGTCCGTGACCCGAACCCCGCGATAGCACCTGCCGCAGGAGGCCGAACTCTGGTGCGCGCAATGGGGGCAGAAATGGAATCCGCTCAGGATCACCGTCCCGCACGAGGGGCAGGAGGCGATCTTGGGCTGGCGCAGCAGAAAGTACAGCACGGAACCGATTCCACCGGGCAGCACCAGGCAGATGACGATCCACAGCCGGGTGCTCATATTGCGCTGCGGCGCATCCCGGCTGACGTACCCCACCATCAGTACGTAGAGGGCGACCAGCGCGCTCCAGGAAAGAGCGAAGTAGAAGCGCAGCCCCAGTGGATCGGTGGATGGATGATGCCGGGTGGAAGGCAAGACGACCCAGAAGAGATATTGAATAAACGCGAAGGAGGCGCAGGCTCCAGCCACCGACCAGGGGGGGATCATCTTGACTTCATCGGCGATGGAAAAGAGCGCGTCGGGATCGCGCGCGTCGGTGGAGGGCAGTAGATTCATGGCTGTTCCCGTGCTGCACTCACTGCACCCGAACTCCCGGCGTCCTTAGGTGCAGTCCCGTCAGAGCCCGCGCCGCCCCTGCCCCATTTCGCGCTGCCCGCGCCATACCGCCATCAGCGCCGCCAGCATGGCCGGGCACAGAACCAGCAGAAGCAGCAAGGCGAGCTGCGCGGGAAAATCCGCGAAGTGCTCCCCTCCCAGCAAATGCTCCACGTCGCTCCAGATTGCCGGCGCCAGCAGAAAAGCCATGGATGCGAAGATGGCCAGAGCCCAGCCAAGATTGTTCCGTTGCCGGCGCCGGCGCTCGGCCTGCGCCGCCGCCGCCGCCCGCACTGCGCAGCGCGTCCTGGCAAACAGCGCGAGGTCGGCGCTTGACGGCGGCCCCGCAAGAGACCGCACCAGGTCGCGCCTGGCTGCATCCCGAGTCTGGATCGACTCCCGCGATAGACTCATCGCCCACCCCCGGAGGCTCCGGCTTCGCAGGAGAGAGCCACCCTGGGCTTCAACGCGGCGAGCCCCCGGTAGAGACGCGACTTCACAGTCGAAAGTGGCGCGGAAGTCACCTTGGCGATCTCCTCCAGGGACAGATCCTCATGAAAGCGCAGCACGAGCACTTCCCGTTGCAGAGCCTCCAGGGTCAGCAACGCTTCCGCCAGCGCCTCCGCGCGCTCCTGGCTTCGATACAGGTCGAAGGGCGAAGGCTCGTCGGCGGCTACTTCAAATGCCCGCTCCTCGCCCGCAGGGTCGTTCATCGCATCCAGGCTGATCGTCGTCCGCCTGCGGCGCATATCGATCACCAGATTGCGGGCGATCGTAAACAGCCAGGTGTCGAATCTCGCGTTTCCTTTGAACTGCTCCCCCCGGAGCAGCACGCGCATCCATGTTTCCTGGAAGAGGTCCTCCGCCAGTTCCCGGTTGCCCGTCAGATAGAGGAGATAGCGCAGCAAACGCCGCTGGTACTGCAGGATAAGGCTATCGAGCAGGTCCGGGTCGCGGCGGCGCAAGCCCTCCGCCACCAGAAGATTTTCATTCGGCGTACCGGCGAAAGTTAGAGTCGCGGCGCTCATCTCACCAGTAGAGACGCGGACCACTTGGGCAAAGACGCCTTCCGCGATTACTTTTTTGAGCTTGTCCTCAAACGTCATGTCCATGGTCCTGAAGAGACGCGGATCTATCCCACCAGAGTAACCGAGAACGTCTGCCTATTCCAAGCTTTCCCCCGCCGGGCGGGCGGGGGCCGTTCGGAATCCGGCAATTCCCGGCGCGGCCGCGGCCGGTTCCATTAGACTGAAGAATCTATGGAGATTCTGTTCGGACTGCATCCGGTCGAGGAGGCCCTCCGCTCCGGCCATCGGAAGTTCGATCATGTATGTCTGGCGCGGGAACGCCAGGATCTGCGGCTGGCCCGATTGGCGGAGGCTTGCCGGGAGGCTGGGATCCGGATTCGGACCGAACCCCGGGAACAGCTTACCCGGCTGGCCCGCAGCGGGGCCCATCAGGGAGTGGTGGCCGTAGTGCGGGAACGCGAATTCCTGGATGCGAGCGACCTGGCTGCGGCCGCCGGAAAGGGCGACCTTCTGCTGGCCCTGGATGGCGTCGAAGACCCGCAGAACCTGGGCGCGCTGCTGCGCACCGCCGAGGGCGCGGGAGTCGCTGGCGTCATCGTCACCGAGCGACGCTCCGCTCCGCTCAGCCCGGCGGCCGTCAAAGCCTCCGCCGGCGCCGCGGAGCACGTCAGAATCGCCCGGGTGGTCAACCTGCGGCGAGCCTTGGAGGAGCTCAAGCGGAGGGGCCTATGGTGCGTCGGCCTGGATGGGCAGGCCACGATGGACTACGATGAGTTCGACTACTCCTGCGGCTGCGTCCTGGTGCTGGGGCGGGAAGGCGCCGGCATGCACGACCTTGTCCGGAAGACCTGCGACCGCCTGCTGCGCATTCCCATGGCCGGCAGGGTCTCCTCCCTGAACGTCAGCGCGGCGGGAGCCGTGGTTCTTTACGAGGCGGCCCGGCAGCGGCGGTTGGCGGCCCGGCAACTCCAGGAGCCGCTGGGCGCCCGGCGCGAAGGAATGGAGAAGGGTCTGGGTTCATGAGCTGTTCCCGGTTATTCCTGGCCGTGCTTCTGGCCGCGGCGCCGGCCGCGGCGCAGCAGACGCTCGGGAATCGCGCGGATTCGCCCGGTCCGGGGGCCGCGGTTCTCTTCTCCCGCTCGGCGGGCGACCCCGCAAGCTCCGCGCCGGAGAATGCGGCCGCTCCAGGCCCGGAGCAGGCTCAAGCGGACTCCGCAAAGACTCCGCCCGCGGCGATGGCTTCGGATGCCGAGCGGCGGGCCGTATCCATCCTCGCCTACGACCTGGATGTGCATTTGCAAGCGCGCCAGCAGGCCATGCAGGTGCGAGCGCGCCTGGTGCTGCGCAACGACGGCCAGTCTCCCCTGCTCCATCTGCCCCTGCAAATCTCCTCGCAGTTCTCGTGGACCGCCATCCGGGTGGAAGATGCGCCCGCCGAGTTCCTGCAACAGGAGATCGCCAGCGACGCCGACCACACGGGCAAGCTCCATGAGGCGGTCATCGCGCTGGCGCATCCGCTCGCTCCGCGCCAGACCGTCGCCGTAGACGCCACGTATGAGGGCGCGGTCCCGGCCACAGCCGCCCGCCTGGAGCGGATCGGAGTCCCGGCGGAACTGGCGAATGATTCCGACTGGGACCGCATCAGCGAGGGCTTTACCGGGTTGCGCGGCTTCGGCGACGTGGTCTGGTACCCGGTTTCGTCTCTTCCCGCCATGCTTGGCCAGGGCGACCAGCTTTTCTCCGAGGTCGCGGAGCAGCGCTTCCGGCAGAGCGCAGCCACCATAAAAATGCAGGTGACGGCGGAGTTTTTCGGCCCCCCGCCCAACCTCGCCGTTCTCGACGGCAAGCTCTCGATCGTTACGCCCCAGTCGCCCCCGCTGGGCGATTCGGTTCCGGGCATCGCGATCCTCCAACTGCCGGAGCGGACGGTGGGCTTCGAGCCGCCGAGTCTCTTTCTGCTTCGGCGCACCGAGGAGACCGGCGGCGGCGTCGAAGTCTTCGCCCGGACGGAGGACCTGCCCAACGCGCAAGCCTATATCACGGCGGCCACCATGGTGACGCCGCTCATTCACTGGTGGATGGGCTCCCATCCCAAGAGCGAAACGGCCATCGTCGATCTTCCGGAAAACGGCGACGCGCCGTATGAAGACGGGAGCGTGCTGTTCACCGGCGTGCAGAGCGCCGAACCGCAAACGCTCGCCGGTCCGCTCCTCCATCTGCTTGCGAACAGCTACTTCCGCTCGCCCTACCCCTGGCTGCAGGAGGGGGCGGCCAACTTCATGGCGACCCTGTGGATGGAGCAGCAACAGGGTCGCGACGCGGCCATCCGTCAGCTCAACGACGCCCACGCCGCCCTCTCGCTGGCCGAGCCAGCCCCCCAGTCTCCCGGCGCGGGAGAAACGCTGCTGGCGGCCAGGGATCCAATCTACTATCGCACCAAGGCGACCTACATCTTCTGGATGCTGCGCGACGCGGCCGGCGATGACGCGCTGGCCACCGCCTTCCGCAGATATCGGCCGCAGGAGGATGCCGCCGGCGACGGATTCGAGCGGGTTCTGGAACAGGCCGCCGGCAGAAACCTGCGCTGGCTCTTCGAAGATTGGGTGTATCACGACCGCGGACTTCCCGATCTGTCCATCGCCGGCGTCTTCTCCAACGCCGCGAGCATTCCCGGGACCTTTCTCGTCAGCGTCGATGTCTCCAACGACGGCTCCGCGGCGGCGGAGGTGCCGATCTCCGTCACATCGGGATCCGTGACGGTGACGGAAAGAGTCATGACGCCGGCCAGGTCGAAGATCTCCCACCGCTTCCTGATCCAGGGCGAGCCCCTGCAGGTGGCCGTGAACGACGGAACGGTGCCCGAGGTGGACGCGGCGATACACCGCCGCAGCCTGACGCTGGCGCCCGCCGCCACGCCGTCGCCCTGACGCGGCGATGGAAAACGCGGCGGCGCCGCATCCTTACGCGTTTAGGAGCTTGTCGAAAAGCGCGCCCAAGCACCGAGCGAGGCGCTAGATTCTGTATTCTTGTGGCCCCTTCCGCAAATCGTGGGGCCTCCGACCGTCCGCAAATCTGTTTTTCAACAAACTCTTAGACGGGCCGGTCGAGATACCAAGGGATGTTGAGGACCACGATCCGGCCGTTTCCCTTCATCAGCAGCATCAGCTTGAGCAGTTGCGCGCGCTGATTGTGCAGCAGCGCCTGCCACCAGTTGTGCACCACCAGTTCCGGCACGACCACCGCAATGTACCGTTCTCCCATCTCCCCGCTTACGCGCAGCACATGGTCCACCAACGGTTGAATCAGATACCGGTAGGGGGAGCGCAGGTGGACCAGTGCGGGCACAGGAAGTCCGGCCGCGCTCACCGGCTCCGCCACATTCCGCCGCCAGGACTCCTCAAACGCGCCCTCGTCCTCGTCGCCGTCGACATGAACCACCTGAACCTGTTTGGAAAGCGTCATCGCAAAGCGGAGGCCTCTTTCCGTAATGCGGCTCCAGCGGTCCAGAGGCATGATGACGAAGGGCTCGCTCAGCCCTTCCAGGCGCAGGGGCTTATCCTCGGCCGTCTCCAGCCGCACCCGGCGGTAATGCCGCCGCACCAGCGCCATGAACGCGATCATGCCGGGCACCACCAGGGTGGTCACCCAGGCCCCTGCGGCGAACTTGGCCACCAGCACCACCACCAGCGTCGAACCGGTGGCGACGGCCCCGACGCCATTCATGAGCAGCTTCCAGCGCCAGGCGGGTCCGCGCTCGCGCGCCCAGTGGGCCACCATCCCCGCCTGGGAGAGCGTGAAGGCCAGAAATGCGCCGATCGCGTAGAGCGGAATCAGGCGGTCCGTGACGCCCCCGAAGAGGATCAGCAGCAGGGCCGTAAGCGCGGTGAGGGCATAGATGCCCCAGGAGTGAAGCAGCCGGCGGCCTCGCGACACCAGCACGTGGGGCAGAAAATCGTGGGAGGCGATAATGCCGGTGAGCCGGGGAAAATCGGCAAACGCCGTGTTGGCGGAAAAGGCCAGAACCAGCAGGATCGAGCCGATGCTTACATAGTAGAAAATCCCCCGCCCGGCCACCGCGGCGGTGAGCTGCGAGAGCACGCTCTGATAGCCGGGGCCGTCGGGGTCGGTGGCGCCGATTCCATACGCCTTGCAGGCCCAGGCAATGCCGGCCAGCAGCGCGATGAGAATCAGGATAATGATGGTCAGCGTGCGTTTGGCGTTGGGTCTACCCGGATCCCGGAAGGCCTGCACGCCGTTGCTCACCGCCTCCACGCCGGTCATCGCCGTGCAGCCGCTGGCGAAGGCCTTCAGCAACAGCCACAGACTCACCGCGGCGGTGGCCGGAGGCAGCCGGGGCGGGGCGACGACGAAGCGTGGGTGGCCGCCGGTGACGACGGGAAAAATAGCGAGCAGGATCACGGCCAGCATACAGCCGACGAAGAGGTAGGTGGGCAGCATGAAGGCCACGCCGGACTGGCGCAGGCCGCGCATATTCACGACAAAGATGACGGCGAGAATCAACAGACACAGCCCCAGGATGTGCGGCTGCAGGGAGGGCGCGGCGGAGACCAGCGCTCCCACCCCGGCGGAGATTCCCACCGCCGCGGTCAGCACATAGTCCGTCATCAGAGCCGCGCCGGCCAGCAATCCCGCTCCGTCGCCCAGATTTTCCGTCGCCACCGTGTAGGAGCCGCCTCCCATGGGGTACGCGTCGATGGTCTGCCGATAGGAGAAGAAAAGGATGAGCAGCAGAACAACGATCGCGGAAAATATGGGGACGATGAAGTGAACGCCGGCCAGACCCAGCGGGATCAGCAGCGTCAAACCGGCCTCCGGCCCATAGGCCGCCGAACTCAAGGCGTCCAGGCCAAGCAGGGGCACCCCGGCCCATGGCCCGATTCGCTCGCTGAGGTCTTCGCTGCTGGCTAAGGGTCGGCCGAAAAGAATGTCGAGTAGCGCCATGCGTCAGTTCGCGGATCTGGAGTAAAATCCGGCCTCCGGTCCTTCCATCTTAAAGCGCCGACCGCTGAAGAGCTTCCTTGGCGACTTTCGTGGTTGCGAATTTACGGTTACGCAGACTGGAAACAATGCGACGGCGGGGCGCCGGGAAACGGGCCGGCATTCAGCGCCCGGCCTGCGGCGTTCGAGCAGCCGCGGGCCTGCTTTTCATGCACTCCCCAACCTTCGACCGCCGACGCGGATTGTGTTTACGTACGCGGATTCCGAAAGCGGTTGGCGAGATCGAACTGCTCGCGCAGCTCCGCGGTCTTCAGGTTCTGCCGAAGGCAGGAGAGCCTTTGCTCCAGCGCCTGCATCGCATCCGCGATGGGCTGCGTATTGGTGTGGGCCACATCTCTCCACATGGAGTAGGGACTGGCGCCCAGGCGGGTCATCTCCTGCAGCGCCCGGCCCCCGATGGCTCGCAGATCGGCAGCGCCCCCGTATCGGTCCTCCAGCAACGCGCTCAAGGCGGTCGAGACCATCTGGGGCAGGTGGCTCACCCAAGCGCAGATTTCGTCGTGCCGGACCACCTCCACATCCATCACCCGGCACCCGAAGCGCTGCACCCAACTGCGCCATTGCGGCGCCCCCGGGTGATCCGACGCTCCGGTGAAGAGCCATGCGGCCTGGGTAAACAGCCCCGCGTCGGCGTAGGCCGCTCCGCTCACTTCTC
>JAJYZK010000127.1 GCA_021799945.1 Acidobacteriota bacterium | reverse complement strand
CGCCGTCCCCGTTTACCTCACCGTCGCCGCCCCGGCGGCGCAGGCGCGCGTGACGCCGATCTACGAGTCGATCGAAGGCTGGAGCGCCTCCACCCGCGGCGCGAGGTCGTGGGCCGATCTGCCGGCCGCCGCGGTGAAATATGTTCGCTGGATCGAGGAATTAACCGAGGCGCAGGTCGCCATCCTGACCTCCGAAGAGGCTGGTCAGCGCCGGATGCTGGAGGAAGAGATCCATGCGACCGCCAGGCAGGTTCTGGGCGATCGAGTTCCATTTGTCGTCTCGGTTGTGGACGGCTACCCGGTTGAGGTGGTCTTAGAGCGCCTCAGGAAAGAGCCTCCGGATCTTGTGGTGATGGGAAGCCATGGGCGCCGGGGACTGGCGCGCTTCCTGCTCGGTTCGGTGGCGGAGAATGTGATCCACTACGCCCAGTGTCCGGTTCTGGTCGTCAAGGGCCCGGATCCGGGCGCGCGGCGGCAACCTCTGCGATCCGTACTCTGTCCGGTGAATTTTACCGGCGAAGCGCGGAGGCCGGCCGAAGTTGCGGCTGAGGTTGCCGCGGCATTCGGGGCCGAACTCCACCTGTTGCATGCGGTGGAAGCGGACGCGCCTGGCGCCAGACCCACGGAAACGTCGCTTTGCGATTGGATGGATCAGGACATGCGAAGCCGCTGTCACGTGTCGGAGACCATCGTGGAGGGCGACGCCGCCAGGCAGATCGGCCTGTTCGCCGACCGCAAGAAGGCGGATCTTCTGGTGATGGGCGCGATGCATCGGGATTCCTTCGACTTCAGCTCTCTCGGGCGGACGACCACCTCGGTGATGCGCCAAAGCCCGGTCTCCCTCCTGCTAGTCCCGGAGGTTTCCACGGGCTAATCTCCGGAGCTTGAATCGGACTCGAGCTTTACCGCCAGAGCGGCCCCGCGCCGCGGCGCCCACCGCCAGGCGCGCCCTCGATGCCCCGGCAGCCTGCTCCCGGAAGGTGAAAGGGAGGATAAATGGAATAGAATCGGGTCTGCCAATCCGTATCCGCCGGCGGAGACATGCGTCCTGAACTGGGAGAGTCGATTGAATTGCTGCGCAAGGGCGACCCTGCGAGCGTCCAGCGCGCGCTCGAAATCCTGCGGCGCACCGTGCTTTCCTTCGGCTTCAAGGTCTGCGGCCAGCACGAGGATGCGGAAGACACCGCGCAGGAAGTGCTGCTGAAGGCATTGCCCCACCTTGCCAAGCTGGACAATCCGGGCGCGCTTTCGGTCTGGCTGTACACGGCGGTCAAAAACCGCTGCTGGCAAGGGCGCCGAACGGCGGCCTATCAAAAGACAGTGGCCCTCGATCAACTGATGCCGAACGGGTCGGAGTGGAAGGATCTGTCGCTCGCCGATGCCGCGTCCGGCCCGGAGGATCGAGCGGTGACCCGGCAGAATCAGCAGCTCCTGCACATGGTCGTCCTCAATCTTCCGGTGCAGTATCGGCTGGTGCTGGTGCTCCACGATATTGAGGAAATGGACACGGACCTGGTGGCCAGGATTTTATCCTTGCAGCCGGGCACGGTTCGAGTGCGCCTGCATCGTGCGCGGCTGCTGGTGCGGCAGGAGATGTCGCGGCGTTTGCGGCGGGGTGGGGGCCGGCCGCACACCGAAAAAGTCCCCGCAAAGCGGCCCGCCCAGTGCCGGGAGATCTTCGCGGATCTTTCCGAATATCTGGATGGCAGGCTTTCCCCCGAAAGCTGCGATAGTCTGCGCGGGCATATTGAGGCCTGTCCGGCCTGCGTCGCCTTTATCCAGGATCTTAAGCGGGCCATCGACCGCTGCCGCTCGTTCGATCTATGCCCGGAGGCGGAGGCGCAGCCCGTTCTGCGCCGGTTGCTGACCGAAGAATATCTCCGGCTGAAAAATTCTTCTTCCAACGTGTAACAGGATCCCGCCTGGCGTCGTTTTGTGGGTACAAGCATTGGAACGCCGCGTTGCCCTGCCGTCGCGGGGATTCTCTCCGCTACGGCAGGCAGGCCCCGGGGTTGTCGCGGGATGCGCGCGGCCTCGTTCGGATGCCGCTCGAGGTCGAACAGGCATGGGAAGCGCTCGATTTGGAAAATGGTGGACTGCGCCGCTTCTGGTGTTCGTGGCTGGAGCCGCCTTGGGTCAGCAGCCATCGCTCACGCTGCGGGAGGCGATCGATCAGGCCCTGGGACGGAGCCCGCAGACCGCCGAAGCAAGCGCCGACGTGCGCGCCGCGGATGCGGCCGCGGGGATGGCGCGAACGGCGCTGTTGCCGCGTCTGAGCGCCACCGAAGATATTTCGCGCGGAGACGATCCGGTCTACGTCTTTGGCTCCAGGCTGCGCCAGCAGGAGTTTACGCAAAGCGATTTCTCGCTCAACTCTCTCAACCGTCCGGCGCCCATCAATAACTTCGCCACGCGACTGAGCGGCCAGTGGATGCTGTTCGACTGGTTCGCAACCGAAAAGCGAATCCGCGGCGCGCGGCTGGCTGCGGCGGGCGCAAACTCCATGACCGGGGCCGCCAGCCAGCGCGTGGTTCTCCAGGTCGTGCAGGGGTACCAGGCGGTGCTCTACGCGCAGCGCCAGGCCGAATTGGCGCGGAGCGAGCAGGAGACCGCGGAGGCGCTGCTTCGCGACGCGCAGTCCCGGGTGAAGGCGGGGACGGCGATTGAGTCCGATTTGCTGGCGGCGCAGGTAAACCTGGCGGAACGGCAACAGGACCGGATTGCCGCGGAAGGCGGCGTGGACGATGCATGGGCCGCGCTGGAGGCGGCGATGGGCGGCGGTTTCGCGGTGCGCCCCGCGCTGACGCCGATGCAGGCGAAGAGTTTTCCGGATGGCGATCTGGACCAGGACATCCAGGCGGCGCTGCGGGCCCGGCCGGACCTCAAGGCCCTCCAGCAGCAGAGCGCTTCGCAGCAGCAGGCTGTAAAGGCGGCGCGGTCCGATTTCCTGCCGCGAGTGAGCGCCTACGGCGACTGGGAGATGGACCGGCAGACCTTAGCGGGCAGCGGCGGCGACAATTGGGTGGCCGGGGCGCAGCTCAATCTGGACCTGCTGCCTTTGGGCAAGCGGGCCAAGCTGGAGGAGGCGCAGGCCGCCGATCGGAAGCTGGCCGCGCAGGAGCAGGCCGTCGAGCTGGAGATCCGGCTGGCGGTGAACCGCGCGTTTACCGGCCACCAGACGGCCGAGCGCATGGTGGTCACCGCCCAGGCCTCGATGGAGCAGTCGGCGGAGGGGTTGCGCATCCTGCGCAACCGGTATGACGCCGGACTCGCCACCATGACAGACCTGCTGCGCGCCGAGGACGCCCAGCGGCGGAGCCGGAACGACTACTGGCGCGCCGCTTATGGAAATGCGGTGGCCTACGCCGAACTGCTTTACGCCACCGGACAGATCACCCCCGACTCCGCGGAGAACCTGCAATGAAACCCGTCTCGTCCTTGTCGTTCTTTCTTGCTCCCGTGCTGCTTCTGGGCTGCGCGCCCGGCGGCCGGCCAGCTCCCGGCGCGCCGCCCAGCGCGCGGGCGCAACTGGCGCACAGCGCGGCCGAGCCGCTGCCACAGACGATCGAGACGACTGGAACCGTCCGGGCCAAGGAGACCGCCATTGTCTCGGCGCAGACCTCCGGACGCATCCGCCAGGTGCTGGTGGAGGCCGGCAGCCGCGTCCGTGCGGGCCAACTGCTGGCCACCCTCGACGGCTCGGCCATGCAGGCGGCTCTGCTGCAGGCCACCGCAGCCGAGGCCGCGGCGCAAAAGCTGGAGATGGCGGCGCAGTCCGATGCGTCTCTTGCGGCGGAGACGCTGGCCCGGTACCGGATTCTCAAGGACCAGAAGAGCGTCAGCCCGCAGGAGTTCGATGAGGTGGAGAGACGCTCCGAGGCGGCGCAGTTGCGCGTTGCTTCCTACGCCGCGCAAACCCGGGAAGCCGAGGCTGCGGTAGCCGGCGCGCGCGTGCAGGTTGGGTATGCCGAGCTGCATGCCCCCTTCGACGGCATCGTAACGGCGCGCACGGCGGATCCTGGAACCCTGGCCGCTCCCGGCATGCCGCTGCTCCAGATCGATCGCGATGGGCCGCTCCAGGTGTATGCCGCCGTCGATGAGTCCATGGTCGGCTCGGTGCGGCTCGGCATGGCGGTTCCGGTGCGCGTGGATGGCGCGGCTCCTTCCAGTCTGAACGGCGTGGTTGCTCAGATCGTTCCCGCCGCGGATCCCGCCAGCCGCAGCGTCCTGGTCAAACTCGATCTTCCACCCGCGAAGAACATTCGGACCGGCATGTACGCCACAGCCGGATTTCCGGGCGCGAGCAGGATGGCGATCGTGGCGCCCGAATCCGCCGTCGTCCTGCGCGGCTCGCTGGCTTGCGTCTACGCACTCGACGGAAGCGGCCTGGCGCAGCTCCGCTATGTGACGCTGGGAAACCGGCGCGGCGATCTGGTGGAGATTCTTTCCGGTCTGACCGCGGGGGAAACGCTGGTGAACAACCCCGGCGACCGCGATCTGTCCGGGCGGCGCATTGAGGCGGAGCAATGAAGCGGCAATCCGGCAGTGCGGAAGCGCAAGGCATCGCAGGCCATCTGGCCGGCGCCTTCCTGAACTCGAAGCTGACCCCGCTGGTGATCGCGGCCGCGCTCGCCCTCGGTTTTTTCGCGGTCCTGGCCATCCCGCGGGAAGAAGAGCCCCAGATTCTTGTGCCCATGCTCGATGTGATGACGGCTTTGCCGGGGGCCTCGCCGCAGGAGGTGGAGCGGCGCGTCACCAATCCCATTGAGAGCCTCATGCACGAGATTCCAGGGGTGGAATATGTCTACTCCATCTCCAGTCCCGGGCAGAGCCTGGTGATCGTGCGTTTCGTGGTGGGCGCCTCGGAACAGGATGCGCTGGTCAAGGTCTACAGCAAGCTCTACGCCAACGCGGATCGCATGCCTCCAGGGGCCTCCCAGCCGCTGGTCAAGGCGCGCTCCATCGACGATGTGCCGATTCTGGCCCTCACCCTCTGGGGTCCGCGCTACGACGGCTATCAATTGCGGCAAATGGCGGAGGAGGTCCAGCACACGATCCGCCAGATTCCCGACGTGTCGGAGACCACCCTGATCGGGGGTCAGCCGCGAGCCATGCGGGTGATTCTGAATAGCTCCAGGCTCGCAGCCTACGGCCTCTCTCCGGATAGCGTGGTCGCGCGTTTGCAGGCCGCGAATGCGCGCATCCAGGCGGGAGAGTTCGCCGCCGGGGATCGGGAGGTCCTGGTGGACGCCGGCAACCTGTTCCGCGACACGCAGGATCTGGAAGGCGTGGTGATCGGCGAGGGCAACGGGCAGCCGATCTACCTCAGGGATGTGGCGGACCAGGTGATCGACGGCCCAGCGGAGGCCAAGGATTACGTTCTTTTCGGGACCTCGCAGCCGCAGGCCGGGAATGCTCCAGCCAGGGAATATCCCGCCGTTACGATTACCGTAGCCAAGCGCAAGGGGACGAATGCGACCGATATTGCAAACGCCGCGCTGGCGCGCGTGCAGGAGATGAAGGGCGTCGCCCTGCCCGCGGATCTGAACGTCACCGTCACCCGCAACTACGGAGCCACGGCCAAGGAAAAGTCCGACACCCTGTTGAAACATCTGCTGCTGGCCACGCTCTCCGTCACGGTCCTCATTGCGTTTTTCCTGGGATGGCGCGAATCGGGAGTAGTGCTGCTGGCCATCCCCGTCACGCTTGCGCTCACCCTGGCTGTTTTCTACCTGATGGGCTACACGCTCAACCGGGTTACTCTTTTCGCGCTCATCTTCAGCATCGGGATTCTCGTCGATGACGCCATCGTCGTCGTAGAAAACGTCGTCCGTCATTTCCGCATGCCGACAAACTCCCGGCGGCCGTTGAGCCAGGTGGCCGTGGAGGCGGTCGCGGAGGTGGGCAATCCCACCATTCTCGCCACCTTCGCCGTGATCTCCGCCATCCTTCCCATGGCCTTTGTCCGCGGGCTGATGGGCCCCTACATGCGTCCCATTCCGGTCGGGGCTTCGCTGGCCATGCTGTTCTCCCTGGTGGTGGCCTTTGTGGTTTCTCCCTGGGCCGCAATCCGCCTGCTCCCGCGCAAGGGCGCCGCGGGCGAGCATGCGTCGGAAGGGGAAAACGAAAACTGGCTCACGCGCCTTTACCTGCGCGCCATGCGGCCGCTGATTTACCGCCCCCGCAACCGCTGGGCCTTTCTGGCGGGAGTGGCTCTGCTGCTGGCGCTGGCCTGCGCGCTGGTTCCCTTGAAGATGGTGCTGGTCAAGATGCTGCCCTTCGACAACAAGAGCGAGTTCCAGGTGATCGTGAATATGCCCGACGGGACTCCGCTTGAGCAGACGACGCGCGTGGCGCAGGCGCTGGGGGCATACCTGGGCCGGCAGCCGGAGGTGGACAATTACCAGATCTACGCCGGCGCCTCGGGGCCGTTTAACTTCAACGGCCTGGTTCGTCACTACTATTTGCGCCGGCAGCCCAATCAGGCCGATATCCAGGTGAACCTGCTTCCAGCCGGGGAGCGCAGCGCGCAGAGCCACGCGATCGCCCGGCGGATGCGGCCGAATCTCGACCGCATCGGCGATGCCTTCGGCGCCCGAATCCAGGTTTCAGAGGTCCCGCCGGGACCGCCCGTGCTGCAGACGCTGGTGGCCGAGGTCTATGGACCGGATCTGGATGGCCAAGTCGCGATTGCGCGGCGTATTTTGCAAACATTCCGGAACACCCCCGGGGTGGTGGATGCCGACTGGTATCAGCAGGATCCGCAGCCGCGGCTGGTCATGCACGTGAATGAGGCGAAGGCGGCATTGCACGGCATCCCCGTGGAGCAGGTCGCGCAGACACTGGCCTTTGCCGTCTCCGGAGCGCAGGCCGGCCTGCTGCATGCGCCGGGCGCTCGCGAAGCCGTGCCGACAATCGTCGAACTCGACCGCCCTGAGCGCTCCTCCGAAGAGGGACTTGAAAATATCCGTCTCCGGGGCGCGGACGGCGGCCTGGTCTCCATCCGCGAGCTGGTGGATGTGGAGCGCACCACGCTGCAACCGGATATCTACCACAAGAACCTGAAGCGGGTGGTCTACGTGACGGCCGATGTGGCGGGAGCCGAAGAAAGCCCGGTATACGCCATTCTGAGGATGAACCAGGCTCTCGACCGGTGGACGCTGCCCGATGGCTACACGCTTGTCCGCTACAACTCGGTCCAGCCCGAATCGACCGCGCATTACTCCATGAAGTGGGACGGAGAGTGGCAGATCACCATCGAGGTCTTTCACGACCTCGGTCTGGCCTTCGGGGCGGCGCTGCTGCTCATTTATGTTCTGATCGTCGGCTGGTTTCGCTCCTTCACCGCGCCGCTGATCATCATGATTCCGATTCCTCTTACCTTGGCCGGCATCCTGCCGGCGCATGCCCTGCTAGGCGCCTTTTTCACGGCCACCTCGATGATCGGATTTATCGCGGGCGCCGGCATCATCGTGCGGAACTCGATCATCGTCGTCGATTTCATCGAGCTGCGGCGGCGTGAAGGGATGCCCCTGGCGCAGGCCGTCATCGATGCGGGCGCCGTGCGCCTGCGGCCGGTGCTGCTGACCGCGGCCGGCGTCATCGCCGGCTCCAGCGTGATTCTTGCCGACCCGATCTTTCAAGGACTCGGACTTTCCCTCATTGCCGGCATCGTCGCATCCACGTTCCTTTCCTGGCCGACGGTCCCGATTTTGTACTACATGCTCCACAAGGCAGATTCCGAGGTCGAAATACCCGCTCCGGGGGAGCGGACGGAGGTTACACCATGAACGTTGAACGCGCAGTTCGTCTCCTCGCGGGCGCAATCGTAATTGCGTCCCTTGCCCTGGCTCATTGGGTTTCGCCCAATTGGCTTTGGCTGACCGCCTTTGTCGGCGTCAATCTGGCGCAGTCGGCCTTCACCGACTGGTGCCCGGCGATGGCCATTTTCCGCCGCATGGGCCTGTCTTGCGCGGCGCCGGCAAGACGTTAGAACCTGCCGGCGGAGGGGCGATCATGACTCGCAGACGGGTATCGGCCAGAACAGTGGACAGGCTCCAGGATCGCGTCTACCTTCAGATGTTTCGGCTGGAGGCGGATGGTTCCGGAGCGGACCTGC
>JAJYZK010000126.1 GCA_021799945.1 Acidobacteriota bacterium | reverse complement strand
AGAACCATCTTCACTGCCCGCCGACGCCGCTCATTCAACGCCGCCTCGGATAACTTCCTTCCGTCGCTTGCACCCATGCCATGTTAGACGTCCCAATCTGGCATTCGTTTCATGCCGGATCAATAATCTACGATGTTTCCGCCAACTCGCCGGGGCTGGTCTCGATCCGCATGACGCCGACTGCGCCAAATTGCCCAGCGGCCGAAAAGCTTCTGGATGGCGTGGAAACAGCTGTCCAGAGCGTGGATGGCGTGACAGCCGTCGATCTGGAACTGGTGTTCGATCCACCTTGGTCCAAGGAGCGCATGTCTGCGGACTCGAAATTGGCGCTCGGCTTGGAGGGCTCGATTCCCGCGGAAGGGTTGTTCGGCGTTCGCTGAAGGATTGGCCGGGTTGCTACATGTTCGAAACCCGACAGTCCATGGCTTTCAATATCTCGTTGCGGAAAGAACCTCCGTCCCATCAACATCTTGGGCTTTGGCGCCCAGGTTGCAATAAGAGATATTGCCGGCGTCGGGAGGAACATGACTATGGCGGCGAAAGCGAGAGGGTGGGTTTATCTGGACAACAACGCCACCACGCGGGTCGATCCGCGAGTCGTGGCGGCGATGCTTCCCTTCTTCACCGAGCAATACGGTAATGCCTCATCCATGCACGCTTTGGGTAGTCAGGTCGCGGAAGCCGTGAGGGTTGCGCGGAGCCAGGTCCAGCGTTTGGTGGGTGCGGCGTTCGATCAGGAGATCGTCTTCACTTCGGGAGGAACCGAATCGAACAATACCGCCATCTTGTCAGCTCTTGCAACACAGACCGGCCGGGACGAAGTGATTACGTCGATGGTGGAGCACCCGGCGGTGCTCGCACTGTGCGAGATCCTGGAAAAACGCCGGGGCGTGAAAGTGCATCGCCTGCCTGTGGACTCCCGCGGACGCTTGGATCTCGACGCTTACCGGCGGGTGCTGAATTCGCGGACGGCGATCGTGTCTCTGATGTGGGCCAACAACGAAACCGGCACTCTGTTTCCTGTTGCCGAGTTGGCCGCTCTGGCCCACGAGGCCGGCGCGCTTTTTCATACCGATGCCGTGCAAGCCGCCGGCAAACTTGCGCTCAACCTCAAGGGCACGGCCATCGACATGGCCTCTTTTTCCGCGCACAAGATGCACGGACCAAAAGGTATCGGCGCGCTTTACGTTCGCAAAGGGGTGCGGCTGTCCCCCCTCGTGCATGGTGGACGCCAGGAGCGCGGCCGACGCGCGGGCACAGAGAACGTTCCTGCCATCGTGGGCTTCGGCAAGGCCGCGGAGTTGGTCGGCGCCTCTCTCGAATACGAGATACCCCGTCTCCGCGCGCTCCGCGACTGGCTCGAATCTTTCCTTCTGCAAAGAGTCCCGGGCGCTGTCGTGATCGGTGACAAGGCTAACCGCCTTCCCAATACTCTGAACATGGCCTTCGAAGATCTGGAGTCTGAGGCGATCCTGCTTCTCCTCGACCGCGAAGGCATTGCGGCTTCCTCGGGTTCGGCCTGCGCTGCCGGCTCCATGGAATCTTCCCATGTGCTCCGCGCCATGAAGGCTCCCTGGACGGCTGCCCGCGGGGCGATTCGCTTCTCCTTTTCGCGTGAGAATTCATTCCAGGATGTAGGGTGCGTTCTGGCGGTCCTGCCGCCCATCGTCGAGAGGTTGCGCGATCTTCCGCCTGCTCAAGTAGGACAGCAACCACCACTCCCGCGTTCGATTCGAGCTACTTGTAGCGAGGCAAGTCATGGCTAAAACGGATCAACTCACGGTCTTCATTAACGATTCGACGCTGCGGGACGGCGAACAGGCCCCCGGGGTCGCCTTCACGGCGCAGGAAAAAGTATCGATCGCGTCGGCTCTCGAACGCGCCGGAATCGATGAAATCGAAACCGGCACACCAGCCATGGGCGCGCAGGAGATCGAATCGATTGCTGCAGTTGGAAAAGCGTTGCGCAGAGCCGTTCCAATCGCTTGGGGCCGCATGGCGAAATCGGATGTGGATGCTGCCGTGAGTACGGGTTTGACCCGCGTGAATCTGTCAGTCCCTCTCTCCGATTGCCAGATACGCGCCAAGTTCAATACGAACCGGGCAAACGTGCTGGAGCGAATCCTTGACATCGTTCCGTATGCGCTGGATCGCGGGCTGAAGGTCGCTATGGGCGGTGAAGATTCCAGCCGCGCCAGCTTGGATTTTGTCTGTTCGGCCATGCTCACTGCTGAGGCCGCGGGCGCGCACCGGTTTCGGTTCGCGGATACCCTCGGCGTCCTCGAACCCTTCGCGACCTATGCCATCTTTCGGCGCTTGCGATCCGAGACCGGTATGGAACTCGAATTCCACGGTCATGATGATCTTGGTCTGGCAACTGCGAACACTCTGGCCGCCATACGTGGCGGCGCAACTCATGCCAGTGTTTGTGTGCTCGGCATAGGAGAACGTGCCGGCAATGCCGCGCTAGAGGAGGTCGTGGCCGCATTGGCTCACTTGTCGGATCGGAAGGCCAGCGTCGATCTCACCCACCTGCCAGCTCTCGCCGATCTGGTCGCCTCCGCTGCCCGGCGTCCCATTCCGCCGGGAAAACCAATCGTTGGAAGCGCTGCGTTTACACATGAATCCGGGATTCACGTCCACGGTTTATTGAAGGATCCTGGGACCTATGAAGCAATCTCCCCAAACCGCTTCGGTCGCAAGCGCGAGTTCGTGCTGGGCAAACACTCCGGAAGGGCAGCGGTAGTCGACGCGCTGCATTCGCTAGGCCTGAAGGCCGACGACCTGCGCGCCAAATCCGTTCTCGCTCAAGTACGGGAACATGCATCGAAGACCAAGCGTGTGGTAGGCGCCACCGAGTTACTGGAGTTTTACGCCAAGGCCTGCGTGGCAGAGCGCTTCGAAGCCGTCCCGGTTTAAGAGAGGGCAGTATGACCGTGTGGGAGCAACTGTGCGGCTTGTCGGCCGCCGAAGAATTTTTTGAATTATTGAATGTCCCTTATGACACGGCCGTGTTGAATGTTTGTCGGCTGCATATCTTGAAACGCATGGGCGAATACCTGCGGCGCGACGCGGTCGCAGAGGCCGATGCCGACACCGCCCGCAGTCTGTGCCGGACGCACCTGGAACGCGCTTATTCCGACTTTGTCCGGTCGTCCCCGTTGAACGAGCGGGTGTTCAAGGGCCTGAAGGATGCCGTGAATCCGCCTTCGGCTTCGCTCGTGCAGCTGGCCACGCTCAGTGAAGGCAAGAACGGAACCAGATGAAAATGCTGCGGGCCACGATTCGCCCTGAAAAAGAACTCGATGTGGTTCTCGCGCGTCGAGGGCGCGGGATTTCCGGCTCTGACCAGGTCCCATGTCTTTGGACGCAGGGAACAAGGAGCATCAAAGTTGGCAGCGTCCACTATTATGAGGAACTGCCGAAGCTGGTCCTGCTAATGGTGCTGGAGGGCAGGGATGTGGAGCAGGCCGTCCGGGTGATTCCGGTCCCGACCATCGAAGAAACCGCAGCACTGCTCGACTTGTTACGTGAGCCGGCGCGGACTGCTTTTTTCCTCGTAGTGCTAACTGGCCTGCGCGTGGGAGAACTGCTGGCCCTGAAGTGGAGCGACATCGATTTTGAAAAACTGCAAATCTCTGTCACCCGCTCCATCGTCATGCAGCATCTTGGCGAATGCAAAACTGAAGCCAGCCGCAAACCCGTGCCGCTCGATCCCCGGCTCGCAGAATCGCTCTACAACTGGCGACGGTCGAGCCCCTATCCGCGATCCGAGGATTGGGTCTTTGCAAGTCCGCACTCGAATGGAAAATTGCCGTACCGGCCTGGAGCATTTTACCGGGCGCACATTCTGCCAGCAGCCAAGAAACTGGGAATCGAGGGAATTGGCTGGCATACCTTCCGCCGCACCTATGCGACGTTCCTCAAAGCCAACGGTGAGGATGTCAAAACGGTGCAAGAACTGCTGCGCCATGCAAACAGTCCGGTGACGATGAACCTGTACGCACAGGCCATTACCCAGAACAAACGCGACGCCCAAAGCCGCATTGTGACCATGGTGCTCGACGACAACCGTCTGCGCAAAGCACAGCCCAGCCAGGGCGCTTCCCCTTATCGGACCATAACGGACCTACAAATTTCTGGACGGGATTTCGAAGTAGCTCAATCTATTGGCGTCCCCGACGGGATTTGAACCCGTGTTATCGCCGTGAAAGGGCGGTGTCCTGGGCCGGGCTAGACGACGGGGACAATTCTCTGGCCTTCCCATCCGAGGACTTTTCGGTTGAAAATGCGCTAAGCTCGACTCTACCAACCCCCTATTTCCCTGTCAAAGACCTGCCCGGGATCTGTCGCGCCCGCCGCAGAGATGCGCCCGGCGCCTTGAGAGCAGCCAGTAACAAAATCCGCGTTCCGGGCGTGCGATTCCCGGCCTTCACATTCACAAACGCTACCCTGCCGCTCGCAGAACCCCTCGCACAACCCAATGCCGCGGCCGCTTGACACGGCCGCTCCGCCCATTCCGCCGCTCTGCGTTCCCCGCTTTCCGCGCTCAGGCCGGCGATTGGCCCACCGGCTCCCTTGCGATATAAGTGCATATCCCCGTTGCGCGAATGAGTCGAAGAGCCCCATGCGCCAGTTTCGCTACCTCGATCCTCTGATTCTCGGCTTCACCGTAGTCCTGCTGATCTCCAACCTCGTGGCGCAAAAGATCTGCCGCCTGGGGCCGCTCACGGTCAGCGGCGCCCAACTGCTCTTTCCCATCACCTACCTCTGCGGCGATGTCCTCACGGAAGTGTATGGCTATGCGGCTTCGCGCCGGGCCATCTGGCTCGGATTCTTTGCCTCAGCCCTCCTCAGCGCCATGGGCGCACTCGCCGTCGCCCTGCCTCCCGATCCCGATTGGCGCAATCAAGCCGCCTTTGCCACGGTTTTCGGCTTCGTGCCGCGTCTGGTCGTCGCCAGCCTCATCGCCTTCTGGGCGGGCGAGTTCACCAATTCCCTCGTTCTCGCCAAGCTCAAGATCCTCACCCGCGGACGCTGGCTCTGGACCAGAACAATCGGCTCCACGGTAGCCGGACAGGCCGTCGATACAGCGCTGGTGGTCCTGATCGCCTTCGCGGGAACCCTCCCGGCGGGCGCCCTGCTCCGCCTCATTCTCTCCGCCTACCTCTTCAAAGTGGCGTATGAGACCCTCGCCACGCCGCTGACGTACGCCGTCGTCGGCTGGCTCAAGCGCGCCGAGGAGGCCGACGCCTTCGATGCCGGGACGAACTTCAATCCCTTCTCCCTGGAGCTTGCGAGGGCAACCCTTCCGGAGCGCGCCTCCAAATGAGAAGATGACAGGATTATGTCCGCGCCAGGGGTCATGCGCTACGTCGAAATCTCCGCCCCCGGCGGTCCCGAAGTTCTTCGCACGGTCGAAGGACCGGTTCCGATTCCCGCATCCGGGGAGGTGCTGATTCAGGTGGCTGCCGCCGGGGTGAACCGCGCGGACATTCTGCAGCGCGAGGGACGGTATCCTCCGCCTCCCGGGGCCTCGCCTGTGCCAGGCCTCGAAGTCTCCGGGCATGTCGTCGGCCTCGGTCCGGGCGCCCCGGAACGCTGGAAACCCGGCGATCCGGTCTGCGCCCTGGTCACCGGCGGAGGTTATGCGGAGTTTTGCGCCGCGCCGGCCGGACAATGCATGCCGATTCCCGCCGGGGTCTCTTTGGAGCACGCCGCGGCCATCCCCGAAGCGGCGATCACGGTCTGGGCCAATCTGTTTTCAACGGGAAGGCTGGGCCCGGGGGAATTGCTGCTGGTGCAGGGCGGGGCCAGCGGCATCGGCTCCATGGCCATCCAGGTTGCTCGCAGTTTCGGCTGCCGCGTCGCGGCCACCGCCGGCACTGCGGAAAAACGCGCCCTCTGCCGCAGCCTCGGAGCCGAGTTCGCAGCCGATTATCGCGATCCCGAATGGGCCGGCCAACTCGCCGCATGGGCTCGGCCGCGCGGCTTCGACGTCATCCTGGATATGGTCGGCGGCGACTACTTTCCCCGTCACGTCGACTTGCTCGCCCCCGGCGGCCGGCTCATTCACATCGCCCACATCGGCGGCAGCCAGGTTGCCCTGGATCTCAACGCCGTCATGAGGAAGCGGCTGCTGATCACCGGGTCGACTCTGCGGTCGCGCCCGGTCAGCGAAAAGTCCGCGCTGGCGCGCGAGGTCGAGCAGCATCTCTGGCCTCGTTTTGCATCGGGAGCGCTGCGGCCCGTGGTGCATCGCGCCTTCCCTCTGGATCGCGCCTCGGAAGCCCATAAATTGATGGAATCGTGTACCCTTATGGGAAAGACGATCCTAAGCCTGCGATCCTGAAATGGTTTGAGGATTCCCACCGCGCAGACGCCGGAGCCGGGGCCGGCGCCCGGGTTGAATTTTTTCCGAAGCCAATCGGCTTGTGCGGCATCGAAGAGAGGTCGGAGTTCACTCCCCGGCTAGCCTAGGAGGCCGCAATCGGAATAGGTCCGGGCCCGTCCGGAGCCTGGGACTTCCCGTTGCGCGCGCCATTCATTTGAATTCGCAGAGGTCAGCCTTGCTTAAGTGGAATTCGAGCCTGTCGAGGTTTTGCCCGGTTCTGTCTCTTGCCGCGCTGCTGGGGCTCACCGCCTGCGGCCGGCAGGCGGCGCCCGCCGATCCGCCGATGCAAGCGTTGCCGGTTCAGGTGGAGACGGTCGTTTCGTCTCCCATTCCGCAGTCGGACGTCTATGTCGCCACCATCAAGTCGCGACAGGCGGCCACCATCAATCCCCAGATCGACGGAAATCTGACGAAGATCCTCGTCCACTCCGGAGACTATGTCCGGGCCGGGCAAGAGCTTATGGAGGTGGATCCCACCAAGCAGGCCGCCACGGCGGAGTCGGCCAAGGCCACGGAGCGGCAGAAGCTGGCTGTATTCCAGTACAACCAGGTGGAGGTGGAGCGGCAGCGGAAGCTGTACCAGCAGGGCGTCACCAGCAAGGATGCGCTGGATCAGGCCGAACAGGCCTATCGCAACTCCCAGGCCGACTACCAATCCGCGGTTGCAGCCACACTGTCGCAGCAGGAGCAGCTCGGCTATTACAAGATCGCCGCTCCCTTCGACGGTGTGGTCGGAGATATTCCGGTCCATCCCGGCGATTACGTCACGCCCACCACCATGCTCACCACCGTCGATACCAACCGCGGTCTGGAGGCTTACATCTACATCCCATCGGAGCGGGCGGCGGCGGTGCATACGGGATTGGAAGTGGAGATTGAAAGCAATTCCGATCAGCCGATCGAACACACCGCCATCTCTTTCGTCTCTCCGCAGGTGGAGGACCAACTGCAAGGCATCCTGGTCAAGGCTCCGGTCCACTCCCCGGCGCTGCGGAACCAGCAACTGGTGAAGGCGGCGGTAATCTGGAGCCGGTCGCGGAAGCCCGTCGTGCCGGTGCTGTCCGTGGTCCGCGTCGGCGGCCAGAGCTTCGTCTTTGTGGCCCAAAGCCGGGATGGAAAATACTTCGCCCGGCAAACCTCCGTCAGTTTGGGAGACACCGTGGGCAACGACTATTCCGTGCTTGGCGGCCTGAAGGACGGAGACAAGGTCATCATTTCCGGAACCCAATTTTTAATTGACGGGGCCCCGGTGCAGCCGCTGG
This sequence comes from Acidobacteriota bacterium, assembly GCA_021799945.1. Classification (GTDB taxonomy): domain Bacteria; phylum Acidobacteriota; class Terriglobia; order Terriglobales; family Acidobacteriaceae; genus PALSA-350. The sequence continues at coordinate 549 of JAJYZK010000126.1, read as the reverse complement.
GATAAGCGGGCCGCGCGGCGGCGTCCGTGTACGGCGGCCTCCTCTCGATTCCAAAACGGATGATCCGCAGGCGAGCCGATTGCGCCGACCGAGTCGGTCAGGCCGGCGGAGATCCGCGGCGGGCCCCAGGAAAGGAAAGCGCTCGTGGTCGATTTTTTTATCCACCGGCCCATCTTTGCAACGGTCTGCGCGCTGCTGATCGTGCTGGCCGGAGCGGTCTGCATTCCCTCGCTGCCCATCTCTCTTTATCCGCAACTGGCGCCTCCTCAGGTCATGGTCACCAGCAACTATGTGGGCGCCACCGCCCAGGTTGTGGAATCGGCGGTGACCATTCCGCTGGAGCAACAGATCAACGGCGTGCAGGGAATGCGCTACATTTCCTCCACCAGCTCCAATGACGGCACCAGCGCCATTATCACCACATTCCAGACCGACTATGACCTGGACATCGCCGCGGTCGACGTGCAGAACCGCGTCTCCGCGGCTCAAGGGCGCCTGCCCCAGGCGGTGAACAATACCGGCATCACCATCACCAAGGCCAACTCCAAT
>JAJYZK010000125.1 GCA_021799945.1 Acidobacteriota bacterium | reverse complement strand
CGCTTCCTTTGTACAGAGCATCGTCCCGCCGGGCATCAGCGCAGGATCGGCGCTCACGGTCGCCGCCTCCTGGCCGGGAACGGCTCCAACCGGGGCGGTGGGAGTTTGCAGCATCGCCGACGGAGTCAACAGCCCGGGCTGCTCGGTAAAGGTTCAAGTGAGTTATTTGTTCAACTACATCGCTCCTTTTATGCCTGGGTCCGGCCTCTTGATGACCAGTACAGCGGAGTCTGTCATCCAGCAGTGACCGGGCCCGGGAGGCGCCGGAGGAATCGGCGTTTTCCGCCGCCTGCGTTCTGGACTATAACGGAAGCAGACCCGTCTTTCTCGCCGGGGGCGAAGGCGGGTAGTCTGGAGCAAGGTGTGGCATGAGCATTTCGCGTAGAGACCTCTGTGTATTGCTGCCGGCGCTCGTGGCCGCCGGCGGCTTCGCCGAAGTTCCCGGATCGGAGAACCCGCTCCTGCCTTCGGCCGTCTATAACCTTCAAGACTTGCCGGCGCACGGGAATGCGCGGAGCCGTTCGGTTCCGATCTTTTCCGGGACAAATCACGCGGGCGTGAAGCTAAGTCTGCATGAAACGGATCTCGCGCCGGGCGCTTCGCCCCATCCTCCGCACCATCACGTCAATGAGGAGATATTCCTGATGCGGGCGGGCCTTCTGGAAGTGACGATTGACGGCAAGACCTCGCAATTGTCGCCGGGCTCGGTGGCCTACGTCGCCTCGAATGCGGTGCACGGGGTGCACAACGCCGGTCGAGAGCATGCGCTCTATTTCGTCCTGGAAGTCGGCTGAGCGCGGCTGCATTCCCTTGGGCAGTCCGTGTTGAGAGTCTCCCTGTTCGCGGAATCGGACAAACGCCGGATGTGCGGCGTTGGCGCGTTGGGCAGGCTCAATCAGGGGTCTTTCGATAAGTTCCCCTGGCTTGGGAAAGCCATAGGAATTTGTCTTTTGCTCGACTGTGCGACTGATCACGGCCGTTGCGGACAAATAACTACCCTACGAAGAGTCAAGTAGGGAAGGCATCTCCCGTCCGTTTGGTAGGGGATCAGCATCCTGCGTAGTGGAATAGGCCGCTCGCCGCACTGAGCTAACGTGATCTGGCCCACTCTTCCCATTTGGTAGTGAACAGTATCTCGATTCAAGTAATCTTTCCAAGACGCCCATTTCGTAGGGGTGTGCTTGCCATGTGCCTTCGCGATCGCCATCCTTATCGATACCGCATTGAGGAAGCGCTTTATGAGCCGGGGTTTCCGCCGATCCCCGACGTCGTCGCCATAAGGGGCGCAAGCCGGTCGGCCGTATCGAATTGGCCGCTGAGAGCGGCGTCGAACGTATCATGCAGGGTCTGCGCGAACGCGCGGTCAACCCGTTTCCCCTGCCAGGTCTGCCCCAATTGGGGGCAAATTCCAGCGCGGACTTTTCCTTAACGTCCGGAGGCAAATTTCGTCTTCTCCAGGGGCGAGATCACCTGCGGCGATCACCAGCGACGATGTTTTGAGAAATTACCGATGACCTGACAACCGCCAGCACAGGCATACCGGACGAAAATCAGTGCGGAATTTCCAGGGCCATCAGGACGGCTTCACCGTTGCGGGGTAAAGTGGTGAATAAGCTTGGCGTGTTTGGGGGTGTTTTCGTAGTGAAGGCACAGGATGCCGTATCGATCCGGGCGTCAATCAGCTTCCCGCGGGAAATCTACGAGACGCTCGAAGCCATTGCGAAAGAAAAGAGGGTTTCGCTCGCCTGGGTTGTGCGCGAAGCCGCCGAGAAGTACATTGCGGACCGTTGGCCGCTGTTCGTCAAGCCAAGTGATAGGACCTGAATGTCGATCGAGCAAAACTACAACATCCGGTTCATCGCGTCGCTCGCCCTTCGGGAGAAGCAGATTCAGCAGAACTATCGTCCGATCATCGCCGTCCACAAGTGGTTTGCGCGACGGCCCGGCACGCTGTTTCGCGGGCTGCTGCTTTCGGAGTTTGGAAAGGCGTCGGTCGAGAACTCGTACTACGAGTCAAACCGTTTCGAGGGCATTACCGTAGCCGATCCGTTCATGGGAGGCGGAACGCCGCTGCTCGAAGCAAATCGGGTCGGCTGCAATGTAACCGGGCTTGATATTAACCCGATGGCGGCGTGGGTCGTGCGCGAAGAGATTGATGCGATCGACCTGAAGACCTATAAGAAAAGTGCCGCGCACCTTCTCGATGCCATGGCGCGCGACATTGGGCATCTCTACAAGACGCGCTGTCCGATCACGGGACGGCCCGATGTCGACGTGAAGTATTTTCTTTGGGTGAAGACGGGAAGATGCGCGGGATGCCGTAAGCCCTACGATCTTTTTCCAGGCTACGTGCTGGCAGAAGATGCCCGGCACCCCTCGTATGTGTTGATATGCTCGCGCTGCGGCGATTTAAACGAAGTTGATGATCCCGACAAGCCAGACCAATGCCGCTGCGGAACAAAATTGCGGACGGATGGGCGCGTAAGCCGGAATAGGTGCGAGTGCCCGCATTGCGGTTTTGCAAATCGCGGGCCGTTTCACGGCGACGGCGTTCCCACGCATCGTTTGTTTGCAATCGAGTATTACAACCCCGACCTCAAGGATCGGCCGGGCCGTCTTTTCAAAAAACCCGACAAGGACGACTTGGCGCGCTTCGAAGCGGCCGAGGTCGCCTGGCGGCATGCGAAGCCGCGCTTCGTCCCGGATGATCCGATACCGGAAGGCGACGAGTCGTCGCGCCTCCGGCGGTGGGGATATCGACGGTTTGCGGATTTGTTCAACTCGCGTCAACTGCTGGGCCTTGAAACCAGCGCGCGCCTGATCTCTAGGCTGAAGGACGACCGAATCCGCAGCGCCCTGGCAACGAACTTCTCGGACCTCTTGCGCTACCAGAACATGCTGTGCCGCTACGACACGATGGCGCTCAAGTCGCTGGACGTGTTTTCGATCCACGGCTTTCCAGTGGGATATGTGCAAGTCGAATCCAATCTACTCGGCATCCGCAACGGCAATGCCCTTCCCGTGGGCTCGGGCGGGTGGATCAACATCGTCGAAAAGTATGCGAAGGCGAAGCTCTACTGCGCGGAGCCTTTCGAGGTCGCATTTGCGGGCAAAAAGAAAATCACAGTCCCGATTGCGGGCGAGTGGATCGGCGAGAAAAATCCTGCGCTGCCGTTGGCGCCTGCGCGCAGAATCGACATCCGGTGCGAGTCGGCGACCGCGGCGGAATTCAGGCCCGCGAGTCTCGACGGGGTCTTCACCGATCCTCCTTATTTCGGGATGGTTCAATACGGAGAGCTGATGCACTTTTGCTATGTGTGGCTTCGCAAGCTCATGGGGAGGGATTTCGTGGGGCTCGAACAGGCCACGACCCGGAACGAGGAGGAGCTGACCGGCAACCAAACCGCGGACAGAGACCTCGCGCACTTCGCGGAGGGGCTCGCCGAGGCTTATGCGCGCGCGGCTCAGGCATTGAAGCTGGGGGCGCCGCTCGTCTTCACCTACCACCATAACCGACAGGAAGCCTATCTGGCCGCCGGCATGGCGATCCTGGACGCCGGGCTCATCTGTTCCGCATCCTTGCCGTGCCCGGCCGAGATGGGAGGGTCGATCCATATTCACGGCACGGGTTCGTCGATCGTGGACACGGTCTTTGTCTGCCGCAAACGAGGCGAGATGCGGCGCGATTGGCTCTTTCGGGATGCGGATGGCCTGGCAAGGATCATGTCGGATGAGATGAGCGAGCTTCGCGCCGCCGGCATGAAGCCGACGGCGGGAGACATGCGTTGTATGGCGATGGGGCATATTACGCGCATGGCGGTTTGGCAGTTGCGTTCGACGTGGAAGACGTCGCGCCCCACCGACGAAAAATTGAGCATGATCCGGAACGCAATGGATGCAATCGCGTCGGCGGACGACCTCGCCGGGAGAATTCATGATCGCACGACCATTTCACTGGACTTTAGCGGCAGCCTCTTCGAAAGACGACGGGAGGAGGCGATGATTGATGCCATTGCGTTTTGAAGTCGATTATGCCGACCCGTCTCTTTCCTGAGAACCGCTCGTGGACGAGGTTTTCGCGGAGCTGAAATCGAGCTTCCTTGAGCTGCCCCGCGGCGAGGGATTTGTTGACTATGCCACCTTTGAGCGGGGATACCAGGCGCTGAAGCGCGCCAGCCGCGACGATGCGGACATAACGACCGCCAGCGTCGAAGCTGCCGTGAGCGAAGCGCCGATCAGCCTCATCGTTTTTCGCTCAATTCTTGGTTTCACCCCGCCGGAATGGGCCTACATCACCACGGAAAGCACAGGCGTTGCGGTCGATCAAGGAACGGCGCGCGCGATTGACCGGAATGTCCAGTTGAAGCCGCTTACGCCGCGCCTGTTCGGCGAGACTCTGACCGACACGCGCATTCGGGCGATGATTGAAGCCGGCGTCAAGGTGCTGCTCGACGGCGCGAAAGACGCAGGCCAGGGATTGCTCCATCGGCGGATACCAAGGAAGGCGTGCGGAGCCTGCAGCCGGTGGCCGATCTCGGAGTGCCCTATCCGGTCTTGCTCTACGAGCGGTTTCTTGGGCGTCCCTTCGCGTCGCACCGAGACTCGGTCAGCGAGCTCGTGGGCGAGGTTGTCGAATCCGCGATCAAAGATGTTCTGACGGCGGCGCGGGTCAGTTTCCGGGAGACCAAGCGCGCCGAGCGCATCGCTGGATTCGATCAGGCGCCGGACTTTATAATCCCTGACGAATTCAATCCAGCCGCGGTTATCGAGGCCAAGCTGACCGAAGACGACGGGACGGCCCGCGACAAGGTCTCTCGCGTCCAGCGCCTGCGGACCCTTCGCGACCATGCCGGCCTGCGCTATGACGTCATCGCGCGCATCGCGGGCAGGGGGTTCAAGGTTCGCCGGGAGGATATGCGCCGGTTGCTTCAGGCCACGGATGGGAAGGTATTCACGCTTGCGACGATGCCTCTGCTGGTCGAGAACACGCGCATTCGGGAGTACAGGTCTGTTTAGAGGAGCGCGCCGGATATGTGGCCCGACAACGAAACCGATCTCGATTTCCTGAATTTCGCCGGAGTTGCGGACACGGTGGCCGAGATTATCGTATAGGCCGCGGGTCGGCCGATCTCCATCGGCATCTCGGGAGCCTGGGGCGTCGGCAAGTCCTCGATGATAAGGCTGACCCGGAAAGCGCTCGAAGAGAGGGCGAGGGAGCAGAGTCCCGATTTCGTTTTCGTCGAATTCAACGCGTGGCTTTACCAACGGATATGACGACGCGCGCGCGGCCCTGATGGAAGTTATTCGCTTCCTTGAGCGCAAGCTGCGCGTCCAGAGCCTCCTGGTTCAACTGCGGATCGCTGAGCTCCACGAGAACCGTATCCGGCAGCACCGCAGACCCGGGCAATTTCAGAATGCGGACTACGGTCGCCTCCGTCTCCGCGGGAGTCTGCCGGAGGGCGTCCTCGCGGGGACCAGAATCCCAGCCCGCGCACCTGCCGCACCAGCGGCCCGAGCTTTACGGTATTCGGTCCAGATCGTCGAGCGGTCCACAATAACAATAAGGCCCACACTCGGCCGTCCCGCAGTGGTCGCGGGCGGTCAGCGGTGTCCGGATGCGGACACCGGCGTGGCTTGGGCGCCCCAGCCGCCAGCCTCCGCCAGGCTGAGCCGCTCGGCGCAGGATACGGCAGGAACGGCATAATGGTTCCGTGGCTGGAAATCGGAAAAAGTCTGCCGGGGAGTCCGGCGCCGACTTGCCGGCGGGCTCTTTCGACTGGCCGCGCTTCCTCGGCCGCCCGGCGGCTTCGATCGACTGCGAGCGGGCGGAAGAGGCTCTCGCCGGCCGCAGCGTCCTGATCACCGGCGCAGGCGGAAGCATCGGCTCGGCGCTGTCGCTGCGGGTCGCCGCCTTCGCGCCCAGGGAGCTGATCCTGCTGGATGCCTCCTCCAAGAAGCTGCGGAAGACGGGAGATCGGCTCGCGCGGCGCTTCCAGCGACTCCGTCGCACGGCTTCCCATGGAGACATCTGCGACCTTTCAATGCTGCGTCAGCTTTTCCGAAGCCGCCGCCCGGAGGTTGTCTTTCACGCAGCGGCGCTCAAATATGTGCCTTCGCTCGAGCGCAATCCCTTCGCCGCCATGCGGAACAACGCCTTGGCCACAGCGGAGCTGGCGAAGATCGCCGCGGAGCATCGGGCCGAGCGCTTCGTCTTCGTCTCTACGGATAAGGCGGCGGATCCGCATAGCGCGCTGGGAGCTTCGAAGAGGATCGCCGAGCTGGCGCTGCTCACGGAAGGCCCGGCGGCGATGCGGCGCCGGGCAGTCCGGCTGGTCAACGTGCTGGGTTCGAGCGGGAGCGTGGTTCCGCTGTTTCTGCGGCAGATCCGGCGAGGAGGTCCGGTGACCATCACCCACCGCCAGGCCCGGCGCTACTTTCTGCCGCTGGAGGAGACGGTCGCGCTGCTGCTGGAGGCCTGCGCGGAGGGGGCCGGCGATGGCCTTCTGGTTCCCCAGCCAGGCAGGCCGGTGACGGTGGCGCGGCTGGCGCGGTTTCTCATTCGCCAGACCGCCGGTCCTCGCGCGGTCCCCATCGCCTTCACCGCCCTGCGGCCGGGAGACAAGGTGCGGGAGTCGCTGATCTCCCGGCGCGAGCGGTATTGCGGCGGGGCGAGCGGGAGGGAACGCTCCCTGCGGCGGGTGAAGAGCCCCACTCTGCCGGCGCCGGAGGTGGATGCGCTGTTTGGCCGCATCGGGGAGGCCTGCCGCGCGGGGTCGCGCAAGCGGCTTCTGGAAGCCATCCTGAGCGGCGTTCCCGAATATCGTCCCAGCCGGCTCATGCGGAATCTGCCGGCATGAAGCGGACCGCCAAGCGCACCATTGCCGCGATCACCACTTCGCGCGCGGATTACAGCCATCTCTACTGGCCGCTGCACGACCTGCTCCACCATCCCTGCGTCGATCTGAAAGTGATCGCGCTGGGGCCGCACCTTTCGCCCCGGCTCGGCCTTACGGTGCGGGAGATCGAAGGCGGCGGCATCCCGATCGCAGCCCGTCTGGAATGCCTGCTCAGCTCGGATACGGATGTCGGCATGGCCAAGACGATCGGCGTGGCCATGCTCTCCCTGGCGGACCTGCTGGGACAGATGCGGCCCGACCTGCTGCTGCTGATCGCAGACCGCTACGAGATGCTGGCCCCGGCGGCCGCGGCGCTGGCCCTGCGCATCCCCATCGCTCATATTGAGGGCGGCGAAATCAGCGAAGGAGCCATTGACGACGCAGTGCGCAACGCGCTCACCAAGATGAGCCATCTCCACTTCACGTCCACCGAGGGCGCACGGGCCCGGGTGATCGCCATGGGCGAGGAGCCCTGGCGCGCGCATCGCGCCGGAGCGCCCTCCCTCGATCACCTGCGCCGCAGCCGGTTGCTGGAGCGGGAGGAGCTGGAATCGCGGCTGCAACTGGATCTCCGCCGGCCTCCGGCGATCGTGGCATATCACCCGGTGACTCTGGACCGCGAGACCACCCTGGAGGCCGACGCCTTGTTTGCGGCGCTGGATCGTCTGCCCGAGCCGATTCTCTTTTGCCACCCCAACGCCGACGCCGGGAGCCATCAACTTGTCGGCCGGATCGAGAGCTTCCTGGCCCGCCGCCCCGGCGGCAGGCTCTTCGTCAACCTGGACGCGGTGACCTACTGGAGCCTGCTCCGCCAGGCGGGCATGCTGATCGGAAACTCCAGCAGTGGAATCATGGAGGCCGCCTCCTTCGGCCTGCCGGTGGTCAACGTCGGACGACGCCAGCAGGGCCGGGAGCGGGGACGCAATGTCGTGGACGCGGCGCCGCAGGAGGCCTCCATCGTGGAGGCGATCGCCCGGGCCGGCGACGAGGACTTTCGCCGCTCGCTGGCCGGAATGACGAATCCGTATGGCGATGGCCACGCCGCGGAGACCATTGTGCGGGTGCTCACCACGGCGCCTTCCGCGGAGCAGCTCCTGTGGAAGCGCGCCGGCCGCTTCACCGGCGAGGGCTTCGACTTCGAGCTCTCCCCGGAAGCCGGAGCCGGAGATTGAGGATCCCGTTATCGGCTCCGGACATCGCCGCGGCGGAGATCGAGGCCGTGCTCGCCGTGCTGCGCGGACCGCGATTGAGCCTGGGGCCGGTGCTGGAGCAGTTCGAGGAGTCGGTGGCCCGCTACACCGGCGCCCCGCATGCCATCGCGGTAAGCTCGGGAACCGCCGGTCTGCACC
>JAJYZK010000124.1 GCA_021799945.1 Acidobacteriota bacterium | reverse complement strand
GAGGAGACGACGACGGCTTGGGTGGTCGATCGGCCCACGCCTTGCGTGCCGCCCCGCGTGGTCATCCCGAAATAGCAGCCGACGGTGGCGATGATGAATCCGAAGAAGACGGGCTTGATCAGTCCCTGGAGCACGTCGGCGAACATCAGCGCCTGGTAGGCGTTATGGAAATACTGCGAGCCGTCCTGGCCCAGCATATAGACGGAGACAAAGGCTCCGCCCAGGGTGCCCACGGCATCGGAGATGATGGTGAGAAAAAAGAGCATGATCACGGTGGCGTAAAGCCGCGGCGTCACCAGCTTTCGCAGCGGATCGGTTCCCAGCGCCCGCATCGCGTCCAACTGCTCGGTCACCCGCATGGAGCCCAGCTCGCTGGCCATGCCCGAAGCGTTCCGGCCGGAGACCATCAGGCTGGTGAGGACCGGGCCCAGCTCCTTGATCATGGTCAGGCTGACCAGCTCCCCGGTAATGGCGGTGGCGCCAAACTGAGCCAGCGAGGAAGCGGATTGCAGAGCGAGTACGCCTCCGGTAAAGAATCCGGTGAGGATGACGATGGGCAGGGAGCCGAAGCCGATCGAATCGGCCTGCACCATCATGTCGGCAAAGTAGCGCGGTCGCGTCGCAAGATTCCACAGGCCGCGCCCCGCCAGCAGCGAATACTCCTGCATGGCGGCGACGTACTGTTTGGCGACAGATTCCAGCGATTCGAAGGGCATAGCTCAAAGTTCCGCAACGTCAAGCGGGATTTCGCCACAACGTTTTCGCCGCAGCCAGAACCGCGAGATCCGCTGCGATGCCCGGCCCGGATTGCGTCGTTTCCGGCGTCAGCGGGTTTCACCGCAGGGCTGTTAAGCCGAGGGTAACACAGGCCCGACGGGGCGGCCGTTCGGCGCCGCGCGGCCGGTCGCGCGCGGTCAGTCTCGCCGTCAGTCCCGTGGTCAATCCCGTGGTCAGTCTTTGGAGCGCTTCCTGATCTCGATCGAGAGCCGCTTGATCTTCTGGTTCAGTGTGGAGAGCGGAATGCGGAATTGCTCCGCCGCCTCGGTCTGATTCCACTTGCAGTGTTCCAGCTTGTCGATAATGATCCGCCGCTCGATGTCTTCGAGAATGTCGAAGAGTGAGGCCTCCGGATTGTGCTCCAGCAGGCTGGAGGCATAGTTGCGGCCGGTAACATGGCCTGGGAGCAGGTCCACGCCCACCACCTGCGTGGAGGAGAGCACGACGCCGCGCTCCATCGCATTCTCCAGCTCCCGCACGTTGCCGGGCCAGTCGTAATCGACCAGGGCGCGGAGCGCCTCGGGCGCCAGAACGCGGGTCTCCAGCCCGTTTTCCTCGGAGAAGCGCTTGAGAAAGTGCGCGGCCAGCAAGGGAATGTCTTCCCGCCGGCTGCGCAGCGACGGCAGATCGAGGGTGATCACGTTCAGCCGGTAGTACAGGTCTTCCCGGAATCTGCCCTCCCGCACCGCCTGGCGCAGATCGACGTTGGTGGCGGCCAGGATTCTCACATCCACCTGAATTTCATGCACGCCGCCCAGATGCATAAAGCGCCGGTCCTGCAGCACGCGCAGGATCTTGGCCTGGGTGTCCATGCCCATGGTTGCGATCTCATCCAGAAAAAGCGTGCCGGAATTGGCGATTTCAAACAGGCCTTTTTTCGCGGCGATGGCCGAGGTGAAGGCGCCTTTGACATGCCCGAAGAGGGTGGACTCCAGCAGGTCGGAGGGCATCGCCCCGGTGTTCACGGGGACGAATGGCTTGTCGCGGCGCGGGGAGTTGGCGTGCAGGGCTTTGGCGATGAGCTCCTTGCCGGTGCCGCTTTCCCCCTGGATCAAAACCGTGGAGCGGCTGGGCGCCACCTGCGCCACCAGATCGAAGATGCGCAGCATGGATTCGCTCTTGCCGACGATATTTTCAAAGTTATATCGCTGTTTGAGCGCCCGCTTGAGCTGGAGATTTTCCTCCTCCGCCCGGCGTCGCGCCGTAGCGGCGCGGATATCCGCGAGGAGCTTCTCGTTGTTCCACGGCTTTTGCACGAAGTTCTGCGCGCCGCTGTGCATGGCTTCGACGACGTTGGCGACCGCGCCGTAGGCCGTGATCATGATGACCGGCAGGTGAGGGTGACGCTCCCGGACCTGCGCCAGAATCTCAAGCCCGTTCTGTCCGGGCAGCGCCAGATCGAGCAGAATCAAATCGTAGGGATGGACGTCGAGCCGTTGCAGTCCGCTTTCCCCATCCGGGGCGCAATCGACCGCGTACCCTTCCAGGGCGAGCAGGGTCTCCAGCGATTCCCGGATGGCTGCTTCGTCGTCGATGATGAGGATGCGGCTCGCCGGCGCCGGACCGTTTGCCGCCAGTTTGCCGGGCAGGGTGAGGGTGCTTGCGTCAGACATGGGCTGAGCTCCTGGCCATGGGAAATTCCAGGTGAAATGTGGTGCCCGCGCCGGGCTGGCTGGCGACCTGAATCTTGCCGGCGTGCTCCTGGATGATGCCGTAACTGACCGCGAGCCCCAGCCCGGTGCCGCGCCGCTGACCTTCGCGCACCGTCGCCTTGGTGGTGAAGAAAGGATCGTAAATGCGCTGCATATGCTCCATTGCGATCCCGGATCCGGTATCGCTTACGTCCACCTCGACCTGTCCGTTGGCCTGGGTTGCGATCCGCAGCGTGCCGCCCGAGTCCATCGCATCCTTGGCGTTGAGGAACAGGTTCAGGAACACCTGCTGCAGGCGGCCGGAGTCGCCCAGGATCGCAGGCAGGTCCTTTTCGAATTCGGTCTCCAGCCGCACCCGCGATGCGCGAAACTGCGGCTCCAGCAGCTTCAGCGTCTCGGCGATGACGAAGTTCAGATCGACGGGTTGAAATTCGGCCCGGCCGGTGCGCGAGAAGTTGAGCAGTCCGTTGACGATCTCCGAGGCGCGGAAGGTCTGTTGGGTGATCTTGTCCAGCAGCGGCGCCACGCGTTCGTCGCTGCGCACCTGCTTGGCCAGCATCTGCGTGTAGGAGGAGATGACGGCCAGCGGCGTATTCACCTCATGCGCGACTCCGGCCGCCAGAAGCCCGATGGAGGAGAGCTTATCCGCCTGCGCAAGCTGCGCCTCCAGCTCCATCCGCTCGGTGATGTCGTCCACGATGACGATCCGCCCCACGATCTCCAGGTTGCGGGCCACCAGCGGAGCGATGGCGGCGTTGACCGTGCGAGTTTGTCCGGCGCGGGTCTGCAGCCGGAAGCGATAGAGGTTATGCACTCCCGGCTCGACCTTCAGCCGGGCCAGCTCCTCGACGAAGGCCGGAGGCAGAATGGAGTTCACCTTCTGACCTACGGCGTCCTTCCGCGGCAGCGCATACATGGCCTCCATCTGCGCATTCCAGCTCTCGATCCGCTCGTCCAGATCGATTGCGAAGACGCCCACGTTGATGGATTCGACGATATTCTCGTTGAACTCCTTGAGCCGCTCGTTCTCGGCGATCTTCTGCTCCAGGCTGGCGTAGAGCCGGGCGTTCTGGATGGCGATGCCCATATAGCTGGCCATGGATTCGAGCAGCTCGACATCTTCGCTGGAAAGAAAATCGCCATGGGTGGTGCGGCCCAGGCCAATCACCGCGATGGTGCGCTCCTGCAATCGGCAGGGAAGATAGTAGTTCAGGTCCAGGGCCGCGGCCGACTGGCGGGCCGTCTCGCTCAAGTGCAAAGCGTGCTGGGGATTTTCAAGAAAGATGTGGGGCCCGGCGCCCGGAGCGTCGAAGTCGAAGAATGTCAGGTCGAGAGCGGCCTCCGGCGCCAGCAGATGAGGCGGCAGCCCATGGCCAGCCATCATCGTGTAGCGGCCGCCGGAAGCGCCCTCCGGCAGCGGAAAAAAGATGGCCACCCGCGACACCAGAAGGATCTTCGGCAGACGGTCCACAATCGAGTTCAGCAGGGCATGCAGGTCGGTCTGCGAACTCAGTCCGCGGCCGAAGGCGATCAAGGTCTGCCGGTAATCGTATCGCTTGCGGTCGAAGACCCTGTCCATCCGGTCCTGGATGCCTCGTTTGAGCGGCTCGAAAAGCTGCGCGGTGACGATGATGGCCGCGATCAGACCCCAGGCTCCGGCCCGCGGAAGATTGGTGTGCACCAGCTCCGCCGCCACCGCGACCGCCCCGAAGTAAAGCCCCACCAGCGCGGCGGTGGCCAAGGTATAGGTGACGCCGCGCTTGAAGATCAGGTCCACATCCATCAGGCGGTAGCGGACGATCGCCCAGCTAAATGTGAGCGGCAGCAGGATCAGGGAAACTCCCGCGATCCGGGTCAGGATTTCAGGGACGGCCCAGCCGGCCAGGTAGGGGACTACGTTCAGCGCGGTGAGCGGGATCACCGTCAACAGGGCGCCCCGGCTGAGCCACTTGAGCTGCTGCCGGCGAAGGGTGTTTCGCTGCCGGCGGTAGTTGTAGGAAAATACCGCGGCCGCCAGCAGGTAATAAATCGCCAGGTACCCCATGGCGAGCTGGTCGAGCCGCGTCTTCAACAGCCCGGTGGCCGCCCAGTAAAGCTGAGCCGTGATCTGCAGAACGATGAGGGCGGCGCCGGGAAGGTAGATAAACGCATTTTGCCAGCGCCGCCGTCCAGCCGCGTCATGCTCGGGAAAGGATAGGGCGAAATGAAGGAATAGCGCTGGCTGCAAGGCCTCCGCCGCAATCTTTCCCCAGTAGATGGTCCAATCGAAGGCGTTCAGCTTTCCTGTGTAATCGAAGGAATAGAGAACGAAAGAGGCCAGGCAGAAGACGAAGAAATGCGTGGAATGGGGTGCCGTCCAGCGGCGGAACAGGACATACAGGCCGATGAACAGATAGACGACCGAAACCAGCCGGAGAACCTGATTTCCGCTGCGGTCGACCGGCTCCAGAATGACCGAGGCCGGTACGGGAACCCCGGAACGCACCAAGGTATACTCCACCCGCCGGTACACTCCCGACGCGAACCAGCGGCGCACCAGGGAGGCGACCCGGGGGGTGGGAACCCCATTCACGCTGACCAGCAGATCGCCTGGCTTGACGCCAGCCCGTTCACCCGGGCTGTCCCTCGGGACGCGTTGCGCCAGCAGGCCGCCCTCGGCCTCCACCCAGGTGACCTTGTCGGTCGGCTCTACGAAGTCGCCCTCTTTCTCGAAATTCAGCGAGGCCAGGATGGCCGCCGTCAGGGTGAAGAGAGCCAGAAGAACCGCAGCTACCCGGATTTGAAAAGTCTTCTGCATTGCTCGCGGGCCCGGACGGAGAAGCCCTCTTGGCCTTAGAGCACGCTGCTGACCGTTGGTCGAGGCCCGCCCTCCGCTTTCTCCGTTTTCCTTCGTCCAGTTTCAGTACTTAAGCATACTACTGATTATGCGGCAGATATCTCATTCCCCGCGAAGGGGCCGGGTAGCTTGTACCACGGTTGGTCACCGGTGGTCAGCTTCAATCCGTGCGAAATATTAATCGGTGTAACTCCAATTCCATAATTGGTATCCGATCTGTGAAGCCCGCTGCGAAAAAGGTTTTCTCCCTTATCGTGCCCCGTCCGCTGTAGGCGGGAAGGCGGGTGATTACAATGTGAATTTCCAGTAAATTATCCTGCTGGCTGGAGAAAACCGGAGTGTCCGCGCCGCACACCTCGTTCGAATGTCATCCGTTGCCGCCGGCTGGGCTGCCCGCCGTTCCGCCCGCAGCGCCGTCCGCCCATCGGTCGGCTCCGCCACCGGCCGCGCCAGTAGACCGATGGGTCCGCGTAGACGGTCACCGCATGCATTTCCTGAGGGCCGGCAGCGGTCCAGACCTGATTCTTCTGCATGGCCTTCTGGGAACCGCCTCGGCGTGGGATGGGGCCATTCCGGCCTTGGGCTCCAGGGCCGCGCTCTATGCGGTGGACGCCTTGGGAGTGGGCGGATCGGATCGTGTGCCGGGGCTGGATACCCGTCTTGCCGCGCAGGCGGGTCGGGTCTGCCGGTTCATGGACGCGGTGGGAATCGACGCGGCGGATTTTCTGGCGACCTCGCACGGCGGCGCCGTGGCGCTGGCGCTGGCCGGCCTGTATCCGGATCGTGTCCGGAAAATGGCCCTGCACGCCCCCGCAAACCCGTTCTCCCGCGGCGGCGAGATGCTGATCCGGTTTTACCTGTCGCCGGTCGGCCGCTCCTTCGCCAGCCGGGTAACCCAACTGCCCAGACGCCTGCAGGCGGCGGCTCTGGGCCGCATGTATGGCGATCCGAGCCGGGTTCGCCAGGGCTCTCTCGACCGGTATCTTCAATCGCTGCGGGCGCCGGGGAGCATCGACTATGTGCTCAGCCTGCTGGCCGATTGGTCTGAAGACATGCGCTGGCTGGGCGGCATTTTGGGCCGTTTGCGAAGCCGCCCGATGCTGCTGATCTGGGGAGGCCGCGATCGGGCCGTGAGCCTCGACTCCGCCCGCCGGATGCAGGAATCGCTGCCGGCCGCCGAGCTGATCGTCCTGCCGCAGGCCGGTCATCTGCCCCACGAGGAGTGCCCTGAGGAGTTTACCCGGGCGGTGAACTCCTACCTGTGCGGGCCGAAGGCCAGCGGCCGGGGCGCAGTTTGATGGGGTTATAAATTTGCTCCCGCCGCACCGGAACAGGCGCATACTGAGAGTTGGCGGCGGCGCCGGCCTCCGGTCCCGGGGCCGGGCCAATGGTGGGGGACACGAAGATGCGCAGTTCGGACAGCAAGTCGGCCTTTCTGAAGGCGGCGGTCGCCGTTGCGTTGGCGCTCGGCGTCGCGCCTGGCTTCGGCCAGTCAAATCCGCCGGCGCAGCAGCCCTCCTCCACGCCCCCAAGCTCCGCCCAGCCGTCCACGCCGTCGCCGCAGGCCTCTCCGAGCCAGGCGCCGAATCCAACCTCGAGTCAGCCATCGAAACAGGCAGGGAGTCAGCCGGCGAAGCAACCCGCCTCCCCGCCTGCCGACTCTCCGCAGCCCAGCTCGACGCCGCCTTCGTCCGCCGAGTCTCCAACGCCGCAGTCCTCCTCCGCCCCGCCGCCATCCCCGCAGCAGACGCCCTCCGAAGACCAGACGATGCCCGGGGTGAGGCCGGGGAGCATCGACGACGTAAACGCGGTCGGCAACCGGGATATCGGCGGCCGCGGGATGGGCAACTGGTACTCCACGGAAAGTGAAATCCGGATGGGGCGGACCTACGCCATGGAGTTGGAGAAGAGCACCAAGTTCATTACCGACCCGGTGGTGGAGGAGTATGTGAACCGCATCGGGCAGAATCTGGTGAAGAACTCCGACGCCAAGGTGCCGTTCACCATCAAGGTGATCGATTCGGATGAAGTCAATGCGATGGCTCTGCCGGGGGGCTTCTTCTACGTCAACAGCGGGCTGATTTTAACCGCCGACGACGAGGCCGAAATGGCCGGAGTGATGGCCCATGAGATTGCGCACGTGGCGGCCCACCACGCGGCCCGGGAAATGACCCGGGCCAACTATGCGCAGATAGGAACCATACCGCTGATCTTCATGGGCGGCTGGACCGGATACGAACTCTACGAGGCGGCCAGCATCGGAATCCCCGTCACCTTCCTGGAGTTTTCCCGGAACTTTGAAGCGCAGGCGGACTTTCTCGGGGTGCAGTACATGTACCGGGCGGGATACGATCCTGAAGCCTTTGTGACCATCTTTGAGAAGCTGGAGAATCTGGAGAAGACGAAGCCGAATCTGATCTCCAAGGCCTTCTCCACGCATCCGCAAACAGCCGACCGCATCGAAGCGACGCAAAAGGAGATCGCGACGATTCTTCCTCCCCGGCAGGAATATCTCGTCACCACGTCGGAGTTCGACGACGTGAAGGCCCGGCTGGCGCGGATTGAAAACAAGAGGAAGCTCAGAAACGGCTCCAATCCGGCCGCGCCCACGCTGCGCCGCACGGGAGGGTCGAACAACGACCCCAACAGCTCGAATTCCAATGACAGTTCGGGGAACGACCGTCCGACTTTGCAGCGGCGCGACGACAACAGCAATAGCAACAGCAACTGATGCGCAGCGGGGAAGCGGAGGCCTCAGCCGGCGGTCCGCCGCGGGTGGAAAGGGATTCGCGGAGAGGCTGAATCCGACCGCCCCATCCGGCGGCCCGCTCCCTGCTCCGGCGCGTATTCCAGCAAGCGTTAGCGGCGCGCCTTGCACTTGGCCAGAATGGCCGCGTGCAAGCGTTCGCGAAGCTCCGTCGGAAGCTCGTAGAGTTCGTGGCGGCGATAGATCTCGATGGTTTTCCGGGTGGTGTTCAGGGTAATGACGCAGTGCTCGCACCCTTCCAGGT